>JASHXK010000321.1 GCA_030043575.1 Terriglobales bacterium | reverse complement strand
GGTGGGTACGACCGAGCAGATCACCACCGCGCCACAGCATCCTTATACGAAGACCTTGTTGGCCGCGACGCCGGAGATGGAGATCGGAACCCGGTAACCTAGATTCCCTGTGGGAACAGCAACCACGGCTCTACAAACGGGCAGCCAAGAATCGGTTGTGTAGTGGGAATGTTACGCTGCTTGCAGGCCGTACTAGCGGGGACCTGCGAGGATAGCCGAGTCGGCGACAGCCGTTATGATTTCCTCTTGGTTTTTCTCGCCGAGAGACGCAGGCAGCTTCAGCTGAATCTGATACAGCACCGCTCCCTGTTCCCACCAGAGGTTCGCCGGGGCGCACGACCCGCCGCAGCCTACTTGCCTAAAAAATCCAGAAATGCCATTGGCTAACCTCACCTCGCGAACATTCGGTAGTTCCCGTGGAGAGTAGCCAGGATTGTTGGAGGCCCCGAACGATGCGGCGAAGCCCGCATTCCCTACGTCCAACTTGTAATAGAGGCTGACCGCATACTCGTCTGCCGTGGCCTTGTCCACAGTTGCGTGTTTGGCGTCACTGAAAGGACTAGGCAGTTCAGCAGGCAACAGCACGGCCACCTTTGTCTTCGCCTTTAGTTCAGGCAGGACAGAAAGAAAGACATCCGGGAGAGATCCGGCCACGTTTGCCCGAACGGCGGTACAGAGTACGGTAGACGCTCCCAGGAGAGCCAGAGCGATCGCGTTCTTCATGAGGAGACTCTGCCCCGAACCATAGTGATCAGACGATTACACAAGTAATCCGGGCAACAATGGAAAGGTACCGCTAGTGCTCCGAAAGGACAAGCTGCTTCTTTTCTTCCAAGACAGCCTCTTCCAGAAACTTCGCTCCTTCGAGCCGTAGCAGGAATGCCTTCACCGGCAGGCCACCGCCGTAGCCGCCCAGCTTGCATCCTCCGGCCAGCACGCGATGGCAGGGAACGATGATGGCTATGGGATTGTAGTGATTCGCCTGGCCTACGGCGCGCGAGCCTTGAGGATTGCCCACGGCGCGCGCGATCTCGCCATAGGAGCGGGTTTCGCCGTAGGGAATGCTGAGCAACTGCTCCCAGCAGCTCTTGCGAAATTCGGTGCCGCGCAGATCGAGATCCAGATCGAAGTCCCGCCGCTTGCCGGCAAAATATTCTTCTAGTTGCTTGCGCACGATGCGCGTCTTCGCCTCCGATTCATGCCAATCCACTGCAACTCCATTCACCAGCTTCGGGAGACCACGATCAAATTCCAGGATCACCAGCGCCGAATTTGATACGCCGATCAGCAGCGGTCCAACCGGCGAAGATATTTGCGAGTAGTAAAGCGTTTCCATAACCGTGAATAAGGCTAGCACTCAGCGCGCTCGCACAACAGATGCCTAATGGAGAGCAGCCGAAAACGTCCATTACGCGTCAGAAAAGCGTGCAGTTTCTGATAGAAAAAGCCCCCTGCACGTGCAAGGGGCTGGAGGAGGCTGAGGTATGGATTCGAGAGAGTCTATTGCTGAGGAGGATTACTGTTGGTTGGCGTGGAGTTCATATTGCTCGGTTGCTGCATGGGAGCCGACTGGCTGGGCGTTGAGCTCGAGTAGCCAGTGTTCGGATTGCTCATGCCTGAGCCCATGGTGCCGCTGGACTGCGCCGACGCCAACTGATCCACATCGTTCTTCATCAAGCTGATCTCGACGCGGTTGCCGCGACGGGGTGTGCCCTCGTCCGACTGCACCTTGGCGTTGCCCATACCGAGCACAAATACGCGATACACCGGAATCTCATTCTTCTCGACCAGGTAACGCACGACAGAGTTCGCCATGGCTTGCGAACTCTGTATGCCCGCCGATCCGGCTCCGGTCGAGAAGCCCTGCACCTGAATGATGTATCCCTTCTGATCTTTTAGATTGGCGGTCATATCATCCAACGCATCTTTGTCCTTCTTGCTCAACACAGTCTGCCCGGAGCGGAAGCGGATCTCAGTCTGCGTTGCAGGCTTGTACTGATCGATATTGCCTACAACCTGCTCGACCGTGTTCAGGCGATTGCTGGCCTGGAGCGCGGTCTGGTTGGCCTGCTGCGCGCGATTGCCGGCATCGGTGGCGTGCTGATCCGCCAGCGTGGCTTTCGCATCAGCCTGCCGAATGCCTTCCTGCGCGCGCGCGTCTACGTCTTTGATCTGGCGCGCATTCTCGGCGGTCAAATCGTCCAGCTCATTCACGCGATCGCGAATGGGCGTGAGTTGCCGCTGCACATACTTCTTGCGCGCAAAGGGATTGATCTTGCCCCAGAAGCCTTCGTGGGTTTCGGGCTGCAGCGGTTGCATTGCACCCATGTTCTGATCGGTATTGGCGTTTTGGGATGTCTGCGTGCTCTGAGTCGTTTGCGAGCTGCTCTGCGAGGACGAAGCAGCGGGCTGCTGAGTGTCGGTCGTCGACTGTTGCCCGACCGCCGGCAGCGCCAACGCCGCAGCCAGGGGCAGCGTGAAAAGCATTGCGATCTTCATTACCGGTTCCTCCAAACACTTCGGCGGATTGTGCTGCCGTGGCGTCTGAAACTGTCTCAGTTTTGCCAGGAGGTGCGAATAACCGCACAACCGCGATGCTATTGCTATTACAGTTCTCATGCCAAAGTTTGGAGGCACAAAATGTCGCCAACCCTTTTGTTTTCAATCGATCAATTCAACGAGGGAAATGTTACGACGGTAGGAAGGGATGCTGGTGAGTAATTGTTACAAGCAGACCGCCAGGAGATCACGCTGCGCGGGCAGCGTCCATCCCGCTCCCGAGCGCCTGCTGCTGATCCGCTACCAGAATCGCAAACGCACTCTCTACCTCCCGCAGAGCATCGGCAAGCTCGAGCGGAGGAATCACCGTCATGTGGCCGAGCATTCGCGCCAGCCGGTGATAGGAGCGCCGGGACAGGTACAGGAACGTGATCGGATACTCCGGCTTGCGTACGCATGCCTCCAGCGGATCTGCGTCCAGCAGGTACGCAACGTTGGGGCGCGGCACGAAGGCATTAACCAGGCGAACAAAAACTCGAGTTGCGAAATTTGTCAGAGGAAGGTTGGCGAGCTCGTCGTAAATGTAGCGGTCCATGATGATGACATCGGCGCCCAATCGGCGCGCCTTGCCGACGACTTTCACCAGGTGGAGCGCATCCAGCACATACAAAGCATGGCGAATGATCGTGAGATACCACTTGCGGACATTCTTGTCCTGCCGATTCACCGGCTGGCCGGGGGCACCGACACCGCGCTCGCTTCCATACACCCTGTGTACAAAGCCTTCGCGATATCGGCTGAGGACTACGACGTTGTCCCAAAATGCCAGCAGCTTGGTGCTCAGACCGCGGCGCTCGATGAACTGCTGCAGGTTTGCAATCTGCGTGCTCTTGCCTGCGCCGTCGAGTCCCGAAAAGGAGATGAGCAGCGGCGAGCGATGAGCTTCGAGCTTCGCGGTTCGAGCCTTCGCTGTCATTGCCAGCCGTGCCTGCGGCACTTGATTTTCGTAATCCACAGTCCATTGCCGAATTGGTAAGGCGGCACTCTACGCAGACCCTTGCTGCTCTTAGGCACGCGCTTATCGGTGTTGCTCATTAGCGATTGCCGGCCTGCCGGACGTCCCCTTGGTCAGGGCGTACACGGTGCCACCAGCAACTCCGGCGGCAGCGATCAACCCTACCTTAATCAGCAGCGACCGCTTCTGATTCTGCTTAGAAGGGGCAATCGCCTCGCCGGCTGGACGTGATGCAGCCCCACCGACGGTTGGAACGCCTTCGGCAGTTGCTGTTCCCAATGGCTCCTGCATCTGCGGCTCTGCCTTCATCTGCGGCTGGGGCGTTGCCGGCAGCGGTTCCGTTGAACTCTCCGGATTTTGTGGAGCGGGGTTCGGCGTGTTGGGCTCGTTCTGTGTGGGTACCGGTTGCAGAGGCCCCTTCGACGGATCGATGGTCGTTCCGTTCTGCTGACTCTGCGGAGCCGTTCCTTCCTGCTGCTGAGCCTGCACGCATTCCGGCAGTCCACATAGGACCATGCCGACCACCAGCACCATGAGTTTTGCAACTGTCTTCTGATGAGCTTTCATTAAGCCCTCCCAGGGGAAAATTCTCAGGGCCGTGTTTACTTCGAATTGGTTAGTACCTTTTCCGCCCTAACCGGCGACAGGTTCGCTGTCGTAAGGTTGGATGCAGTCTGACGCCCTTTCAGCAACCTCTCGACGTCGGCATCGCGGTCGTAGAACAGATTGCGGGTGCGATTCCGCGCATAGCGCCACAAATTCGGAAGGTTGGTCTGATACCAACACGATTGCCCCATATTTGGGGACAATCCGCAGAACACGCGAAAGCGGTCGCGCAATACATCCGGCGAGGCCAGCAGAGCTGCCGTCAGGCGATGATTGCCTTCGAGAATCGTCACCGGCTTCTGGTCATCGATGCCAATCAGCAGCACCGCGCTGGCGTCCTCGTGCGTCCGCAGGTGGTAGCTCAGCGCCTGTACCTTGGCGATGAAGTCGCGCCTCCGGCCGCGAAAAGGCCGCGTCTTGATCCGCTGCACGATGTCCTTCAGCAGGAAGCTGCTGTTGGCCACCCGCCGCCACTGGGCACGAGGAAAGACTTGCACCCGCTCCAGGTCCTGGGGCTCGATCTGCACTTCCCACCACTGCGTGTCTTCCGGCAATTCCCGCCACATGTGTCCGCGACGGCGAAATAAAAGGGCCCGGCGCAACGCATTTCCCGCTTCATCGGTGACCTGAGCTCCCAGGACCAGTTGCTCAAACTGATCGCGATCCTGGTGGAACTCTTCCTGATAGAACTCATTCTTCAGGAACTCTGCTATAACTTCCGCTTCAGTAACGCGCCGTAGCCTCTTCATGGAGCCTCCCGCCGGCGGTCACCCACATCTTGACGAAGGGCGAAGCGACCGCAAC
>JASHXK010000320.1 GCA_030043575.1 Terriglobales bacterium | reverse complement strand
CTATTCGGATTCGTAGTCGCACTTGCGCTCATTATTGGAGCGCCGGTCGCGGTGTGGTGGGCGTGGGACGTACATAACGATCGCCGCCATGTAATATCCGTGAATTCCTCAACTCCGGTTTATGTCGGCGATGGAGATTGGGATTGCGGAGGCAGGCCGAAGCTAGAGACACTCCCGCCCGGTACACCCGTGAAGGTTCGACGAATCCGCTTTTGGAAGAATTGCGCCACTATCGACGTGACCCTACCAGATGGTAAGCGAGGGCACATTGTCTACGGCGATGGCGACGTCGCTGTGTCTCCGTCACTAACTAGCCGCTAATTCCCAACCACTCACTTAGCTTGCCGATCGGGCAGCGGACACCGACGAAAAACTGGCCGAAGGCCGCGTATTCGGCGCTGACCTGGTCGAAGCGCATCTCGTAAATCAGCTTTTTGAAGACCAGCGGGTCGGGGGCGAAGAGGTCGACGCCCCACTCCCAGTCGTCGAAGCCAATGGAGCCGGTGATGATCTGCTGCACCTTGCCGGCGTAGCGGCGGCCGACCATGCCGTGCTCTTCCATCTGGCGCTGGCGCTCTTCGATGGGCAGCGTGTACCAGTTGAGCTGCTCGCCGCGCTTGCGATCCATCGGGTAGAAGCAGAGATACTTGCTGTCAGGAATTTTGGGATAGAGGCGCGGGCGCATGGCCTGGCGCTGGCGCTCCATCGTGTCCTCGACTTCCTTGTTCCATTCCTCGGAGTGCGGCGCAACGCCACGTTCGGTGAGCTGGCGATAGAGCTTTACGCTGGAGTCGTAGAGGCCGAGCTCGATGATGGAGAGGTACGAATGCATCGGCTCGAGATATTCCTGGAGCTCGGTGCGATTGAGCTGGAGTTCGGCCGCGTTGAGCTCTTCGAACGAATCGCGATAGTGCAGCAGCAGCAGGTCGCCCTTGTGGCCGAGCAGCGAATAGATCGCGCTCTGGCCCGCTTCTTCGGGCTTGGACAGGGCCGCGGCGGCTTCGCGCGCAATTTCCTGCTGGCGCGATGGGCTGAGCTTGCGCCACCCCGGCCAGCGGAAGCGGAACATCTGGTGCAGGACGCTCAGGCCCTCGATGGTGAGAGGGACGGCGTGGAGGTCAGTGGAGACGCTTTGGACGGCGGAGTTGGTGGAAGACATTCTTACTCACCCAAAATTGTACTGATGTATCGCATCATTGTAGTCCGGCGAGATGCAGGCGTGCGAATTCCAGAGACTTCGCCGTCGCGAGCCGCTACCATAGCGGCAAACTCCACGGACAACGTTGGAAGACGGTGACCAGTGGTTTGGCAACTGTAAGGTAAGTGTTCTCATGATTAAGAAGAAACGCTCGGCGAGATATCTCGTCTGCATTGGTTGGATTTTGATTTGCGCCTGCTCTCTTCAGGCCCAGCAGCTTTCCGCCACCCTCAACGCAATTTTCAATCAGCACGAGTTTGAAGCGAAACGGTTTGGCCCTGCCCGGTGGATCGATCAAGGCGCTCGCTACACGACGGTCGAGCCTTCAGCCTCGGTCTCTGGTGGCCAGGACATCGTCGAATATGAGACGGCCTCCGGCAACCGCACCATTCTGGTTTCCGCTGCAAAGCTGCTGCCGACTCCGGGCGCCCCCCCAATGAAGATCGACGACTATGCCTGGTCATCCGACAACAAGCAGCTACTAATCTTCACGAATACCAAAAAGGTCTGGCGGCTCAACACGCGCGGCGATTACTGGGTTCTCGATCTTGCCAGCGGGCATTTGAAGAAGCTGGGTGGCGATGCCTTGGAATCGTCGCTGATGTTTGCCAAGTTCTCGCCTGATGGAAAGAGCGTCGCCTTTGTACGAGCCAACAATATCTACGTCCAGGATCTGACAACCGATCGGATTCGGGCTGTGACCCAGGACGGCTCGGCAACCCTCATCAACGGCACCACGGATTGGGTTTCGGAAGAAGAGTTAAGTCTTCGTGACGCGTTTCGCTGGAGTCCCGACAGTCGATCGATCGCGTATTGGCAGTTCGACACGAGCGGGGTTGGCCAATACTCGCTGATCAACGATACGAAGGAGGAATATCCAGTAGTCACGACCTACGGTTATCCCCAGCCGGGGACAACCAATTCCGCAGTCAGAGTCGGTGTGGTCGCCGCGCAAGGTGGGCCGACGAAGTGGGTACAGCTGCCGGGCGATCCGCGCAATCACTACGTGGCTCGCATGGAGTGGGCAAAGAGTTCGGATGAATTGGTGCTGGAATACCTGAATCGATTGCAGAACACAAATCAGGTCCTAACGGCGGTTGCGCAGACCGGCGCGGTGCGAACGCTGTTTGAGGACAAGGATTCCGCGTGGGTGGACTACAACCGATCCCTTGATTGGGTGGCAGGCGGTAAAGGCCTGTTATTCCTGAGCGAAAGCGATGGTTGGCGCCATGCCTATGTGATTTCGCACGCCGACGGCAAGGCCAGGCTGATTACAAACTTTTCCGGCGACGTAATCTCGGAGGTGGGCGCGGATAGTACGGACCAGTGGTTCTACTTCATTGCGTCGCCGAACGACCCGATTCGCAGGTATCTGTACCGGTCGCGTCTCGATGGCAGCGGGTCGCCGCAAAGGCTCACCCCAACGGACGAGCCGGGAACGCACGCCTATGACATCTCGCCCAATGGCAAGTGGGCGTTCCACACACATTCGACCTTCGATGGTCCTCCGTTGACCGAGTTGGTCAGCCTGCCCGACCACAAAGGGATTCGCGTGCTGGAGGCAAATGATGTCTTGGCACAGAAAACACGAGAGCTGATCGCCTCGCCAACGGAATTCTTTCAGGTGGCGGTTGGCAATGGCGTGAAGCTGGATGG
>JASHXK010000035.1 GCA_030043575.1 Terriglobales bacterium | reverse complement strand
GTCGAGGTTGGCGCGATGCCCGGTGATCCAGTAATTCATGGTGTCGCCGCCGACGAGTTGAACATTCTGCATGGCATCGCGCACGCGGATTTGCAGTACGGGGTCGATGTTGGCGAGAAAGAGAAAATCCGAGTTGTTGTACTCGACGGGAATCGAGGGTTGAAAGCTTTCAAAAACGTTAAGTTCGGTGTTGAGCGTCTTGGCCTCGTTGACGTTCTCGCCGTACTCGCCGGTCCAGTGAAAGCTCTTCCCTTTCGCGTGCTGAATGCCGCGGGTATCGACGCCGCGCTTGGTCATCACGGCTTCGTTCTCCGGCGTGAAATCTTCTCCGACGACGGCGACGACGCGCACGTCGGTGAAGTAACTGGCGGAAAGCGAAAAGTACGTGGCAGCGCCGCCCAGGATTTTCTGGCGTTCGCCGTACGGGGTTTTCAGGGTGTCGAACGCGACCGAGCCAACGACAAGGATGGACAAGAGCTATGTTCCCGCTTTCTGTTCGGAGTCGAAGTATTTGCCGACCAGCAGATGCAGGCGTTCCAGCGTAGGCGCCGGTACGGCGCTCTTCTGCGTGATGATGGCATTTTTCAGTGCCGAGCCGCATTTGCAGTCTCGCGTCGTTGGCATCGCGGCCACAGCTTGGCGCACGACAGTACACGCGTGCTCGGCGTTCTTCAACAGCACGGCGACGATCTGGTCGACACTGACGTGATCGTGCTCCGGGTGCCAGCAATCATAGTCGGTGACCATGGCAACGGTCGCGTAGCAAAGCTCGGCCTCACGCGCCAGCCGCGCTTCGCTGAGATTGGTCATACCGATCACGTCGAGTCCCCAACTGCGATACAGGTTGGATTCGGCCTTGGTGGAGAACTGCGGGCCTTCCATATTAAGGTATGTGCCGCGCGGCTTGACATTCACGCCGGCGCGCCGGCAGGCATCGACTGCGACCTTCGCCAGGCCGCCGCAGATGGGTTCGCCAAAACCAATGTGGACTACCAGGCCATCGCCAAAGAAGGTATCGATGCGATGGCGAGTGCGATCGATGAACTGATCGGGCACGACAAAATCCAACGGATGATGTTCCTCTTTTAAGGAGCCGACAGCAGACAGCGACAGGACGCGCTCGACCCCAAGCTGTTTGAAACCGTGAATGTTGGCGCGATAGTTGATCTCGGTGGGCATGAAGCGATGGCCGCGTCCATGGCGCGCAAGAAATGCGACCTTGCGGCCTTCGAGCGTACCCAGAACGTAGGGATCGGAAGGCATGCCGAAAGGGGTCTGCAGCGAGATTTCCTGAATGTCGCTGAACCCCGGCATGGAGTACAAGCCACTGCCTCCGATGATACCGATCTCCGCCTGCTGCAACGGATGCTCCTGGGGTGAGGTGTGCGAATCCACGATTATACAGGGAGGGTTAGGGCAGCGAACCAGCCGCTGTAGAGGTCCTTCGACTGCGCGAGATCGATCGTGAACGATCGATCTCGCTCCGCTCAGGATGACAGGAAAATATGGATCGGCAACGGCACGGCTGAAGCCGTGCCCCTTCAAAGCTGGAGTTCCTCACTCCCCGCCCAGGATCTGGAAGAAGCGGATGATCGACTCGATGCCTCGATGGAAGTTGGGAATGTGAAACTTCTCATTGGGCGCGTGCAGATTGTCGTCCGGAAGGCCCATGCCCATCATGATGCTGGGAACTTTCAGGTCCTTGTCGAACTGGGTGACGATCGGAATCGAGCCGCCCGAGCGAATATAGACCGTGTCTTTCTTGAAGATCTCGTGCATCGCTTCGACCGCGGCGCGCGCATACGGATTGTCGGTGTTGACCACGCAGGCCGGGCCTTTGCTGTGAATCTTGATGCTGGTCTTGATGCCTTTGGGAGTGATCTTCTTTACGTAATCGCTGTACTTCTTGAAGATGTCGTCGGCATCCTGATTGGGAACCAGGCGCATGGAAACCTTCGCGGAAGCGCGCGCCGGGATCACCGTCTTCGCGCCGGGAGCGATGAAGCCGCCGACAATGCCGTGTACTTCCAGCGTCGGCCGTGCCCAGGTGCGGTAGATCACGGAATATCCGGGCTCACCGGTGAGCACGTCGGAGCCGACTTCCGCTTTGCGATACTCCTCCTCGTTGAACGGCAGACGCTCCCACGCTTTCAGTTCGTCGTCGGTCGGCTTCTGGACCGCGTCGTAGAAGCCGGGGATCAGAACCTTGCCGTTGTCGTCCTTCAGCTTGCTGACGATCTCGATCAGGCCGAAGATGGCGTTGGGCGCGGCTCCGCCGTAAACGCCGGAGTGCAGATCGACCTTCGCGCCCTGGGCTTCGATCTCGGTATAGACGAGACCGCGCAGGCCAACACACAGTGTCGGAAGATCGGGCGCGAACAGCTCGGTATCGGTGACCAGCGCGAAGTCGCACTTCAGCTTGCCGGTGTTGGCGTTCTTCTTGACGTACTCTTCGATGCTCTCCCCGCCGACTTCTTCTTCGCCTTCGAAGAGCACGCGAACATTGACGGGCAGCTTACCGCCATTGGATTTGAAGAGCGATTCGAAGGCCTTCATCTGCATCCAGAGCTGGCCTTTGTCGTCGACCGCGCCACGCGCGTAGATGTTGTTGTCGCGCTCGGCAGGCGAAGTCCAATTCTTTTTCACTGCCTGTTCTTCGGGCTTAACGGCGTATGCGTCGTCGTCGATGAACGGAGGCGACTTCCATTCATCCAGCGGCTCGGCGGGCTGGACATCGAAGTGGGCGTAACACAGCGCGGTCGGCTTGCCGGCAGCGTGCAGCCAATCGGCGTAGACGAGCGGATGGCCCTGTGTAGGGATAACCTCTACATTCTCAAAACCGATGCGCTCCAGATCGGTGGCGACCACCTCGGCGGCCTTGCGGACATCGCCCTTGCGATCGGGATCGGTGGAGACGCTGGGAATGCGGAGCAAATCTTTCAGCTCGTCAAGGAAGCGCTGCTTATGATCGCGGGCGTAGGAAATGGCAGAGGAAACAGCAGTGGTAGACATAACAAAACTCCTTCCTGATCAGGTCGGTGCCAACAGGAAACCTTGAAGTATACCGCAGGGAGGGGCAGCAGATGATGTGAGACGCGGGGGTTCTATTGGGCCGGCTTTCACTCGCTTAGCGCATGCCGGGTGGAGCACGCCTTGAGGCGTGCGTAGCGCCGCCTCAATTCGACACGCGCTTTAGCGCCTGAGGTAAATCAACTCCTTGCCAGCCTACACATCCAAGAGATTTCAACAGCACGCCTAGACAGGCTGCTGAAAACTCGTAAACACGTTGTTTGTGCCGCCGGCTAAAGCCGGCTCGGGTTTTATCGGGGTGAGCTACCCAGCACTCCGCGCCAAAAGCGGGCGCTGCGTGCTGGGCTATCATGCTGCCGTCCCGCAGGGCGGGACTCGGTTCTGCGTGCCGCGGTCAGCGATGGGTCGGTGGGGCAGTTGGCCAGTCGCGAACTGACTTTTCAGCAGGCTGTAGAAGCGTGCCCCACCAAGGACGCTCAGGGACACTTTCAAACTGACCCATCGCCGCAACGGGTGTTCGAGACCTGGATCTTCGACACAATCATCGACCGCGGTCCTGAATACCTCCCGGGTCTCGAAAACCGCGAGACCCGGGGCACCCGTTTTAGAAGCCGAGCATGATCTGACCCTTGGCGGGGATCTTGAGATCGATGCCGCGGGCGCGGTTGGCAGCGACGGTGGCGTCGACGTTGAGGGCGCTCAGCGGAATGGTGCGCTGCGTCCCTCCCTGTTCCACCTGCACGGAGTCAGAACTTACAAGGTAATGAGAAGACTCCAGCTTCTCTCCGCTGGAAAGAATGAAGACGGCCGGCGGGGCTGGACTTGCAGCTTTTGCCGCGGTTCCAGACTTGCCCTGCTTCGCCAGAGCTTGCTGAAGATCCTGCCTGAGTTGCGGGGCTTGACGCTCCGCATAATTCTGACCAGCGGCGACAGCTTCTTTTTCAATTGCCGGCATTTCGACGCTGAGTTTCTGGCCGGCAGGTGTTTCGTAAAACGCAACGATCTGCTCCACCTCGTCCGCGCAGAAATGGCGCTGGTAGATGGGCACGGCCTCGGCGAGCAATCCCTGAACGAATTGCGGACTCTGAAGGCGGGAAAACGCCGCGTTCCACACTTTCAGCGGGACGTCGGGACGCAGCCTTTGAAACTCCTCGATGATGATCCGGATCCTCGCCTCCATCACGCTTTCCAAGACCTTCTTGCTGCCCGCAAGATCCATCAGCTTCTGAATCTGGGCAGGGCTGGCCGACTGAGCACATCTCGTGGCAGTTGGGGACTGAGGCTCGCTAGCTGGGCTCGCCGCCGGCTTGGTGGGCTCTTGCGCCAGCAGTACATTGCAGAGAAGCAAAAAAACGCCAGGCAGGATCCGCATAGCTACCCTCCAGGAGGAGATTCTATTTGCGGTGAAGACGGGATCATTGTAACCCTCTGAGCTGTTCGTAGAGCGTAGCCAGGCGGAATCGAAATGTTGACAATCTTGTGACAACCCTCGACGGAAACTGGCAGTATCTTGTGAACGCTGGCCTGGTGGCTCTCGCCCGCGGCAATTCATTCCATAATTCGCCCCAGCCGCGGCAAATTGTGTTAGGAGAAGAAGCAAAGATGCATTCGAGAAATCGAGCAGCGCGCACCTCTTCCATGATCGTCGCGATCAACGGCCAGCCCTCGGGCATGCTGAGCAGCCTGCTGTTCGCTGTGGTTGTCTTTCTTGCCGTCTCATGGGCAGCGAGCTGTCCGGCAGCGGCTCAGACGCTGA
>JASHXK010000319.1 GCA_030043575.1 Terriglobales bacterium | reverse complement strand
CTACCTCCCTAAGAACGGCAAGCGCTCCTGGTCTACCAAGCACATCTATCGTGCGATGCGTGGCTGGGCCTTCCCGTGGATTCGCTCTCGTGTCCGGCCGGGCGACTTCCACCCCATCATCGCGTACCTGTTCAACGAGTGGAAATGCAATCTCGATTGCCATTATTGCTGGGCCTTCGATAACAGTGTTCGCGGCATGACCGAAGACGTCGCTAAGCGCTCGCTCGACTGGCTACGCGACTCCGGTGCCGGCGTGCTGGCGCTCATGGGTGGCGAACCGCTGCTGCGTCCCGACTTTGCGCACAAAATCATCTACTACGCCGCGAAGAAGGGCTTCTGGGTCTATCTGCCGACCAACGGCCGTCTGATGTGGCCCAAGGTCATCGACAAGGTCGCCGATGCCGGTGTTGGCGTGGTCAACCTGGCGGTCGATGCGTGGGATGACGTGCCCGGCAGGGGCCTGCCCAAGGCCATGGTGCCCATCCGCAGCCACTTCGATTACCTAGTGAAGAAGCAATACAAGTACGGCTACTCGGTGTTCCTGAACATCAATATCTGCGCCAACAACATGGACGATGTGCGCATGTTGACCGAGTTGGCGCACGACAACGGCATCGCCACCGACTACCACATCTGCGAGTCGCCGATGACCGAACAGCCCCATTTCAAGCACCTGTACACGAATCCGACGTTCATCCGCGAGGAGCACCACCCGCAGGTCTGCGAGCTGATCGACTGGCTGATTGAGAAGCAGAACTCGGGCTATCACATGGTGAACTCGGTGCAGCGGCTGGCGCAGATGAAGAACTTCATCCACGGCGAACTGCACGACTGGGGCTGCCGCGCCGGACATAACTCGCTGATCGTGCGCGTCGACGGCACGCTGGCGCCGTGCTTCCCCATGTACTCGGCCGGATACGACTGGGGCACGATCGAGAACCACAAGTTTGAAACCAAGCAGCTAAAAGAGATGAAGCAAGAGTGTCAGAAGAGCTGCTTCTCGACGCTGAATCACATCCTCGCCTTCTGCTACAACGACAAGCGCGTCATCGAGTGGTTGTTCCGGCAGGCGAAACATGGGTTCAGGAGGATTGAAGGCAACTTCGGCGACGCGTAGGTCGCCGTAGATTTCGCAACGTTCCGGAATTTGCGAATTTGCACGGAACGCTGATGGGGCAACGCGGAGCCCGAAGCAGCGCTGGTCTGGCAACGCACCAGCCCGAAGGGTGGCATAACTTAGCCCAGCACGCAGCGAAGCGGAGTGCTGGGTAGCTTGAGCAAGAAAATCTGAGCCCCTTCAGGGGCGGCACAACACGCAGGGGCGTCAGCCCCGAGCCGAACCAAGCGGGCAAAGACCCGCACCATTACGGAGGCCTAGTGAGTCATTCTCACCAACACGGCGACGGCGGATGCTGTGATAGCCCGAATCCCAAAGTTGACGTCTCTCTGAGCGCCTTAACTGATTCTGCGCCCGTTGAAACTTCCCTGCCCGCCCGCATCCTCGCTAAGTCGCGCGAGGTCGCGGCGCAATCCGGGCACAAGGCGGTCTACACCGTCGGCATGGACGTCGGCTCCACGACCGTCAAGGCTGTTGTCGTCGAATCCGAAACCGACAAGATGATCTGGCAGGACTATCAGCGCCACGAGACCAAGCAGCCGGAAAAACTCCTCGAATTCCTCAAGCGCATGCAGGACGAAGTCGGCATCGCTCCACACAATTGCCGTATCTTCATCACCGGCTCCGGCGGCGGCGCGCTCGCCAATCTCATCGGCGCAAAGTTCGTACAGGAAGTCACTGCGGTTTCGCTCGCGGTCGAAAAGCTCCATCCCGAAGTCAACTCCGTCATCGAGCTCGGCGGCCAGGACGCCAAGATCATCGTCTTCAAGGAAGACGAGAACACCGGCCGCAAAAAGAAGATTCCGTCGATGAACGACAAGTGCGCCGGCGGTACTGGCGCGGTCATCGACAAAATCAACGCCAAGCTGAAGATACCCGCCGAAGAGCTCTGCGACCAGGGCTACAACGGCATCAAGCTGCATCCCGTGGCCGGCAAATGCGGTGTCTTCGCTGAGACCGACATCAACGGCCTGCAGAAGCAAGGCATCCCGCCCGACCAGTTGATGGCGTCGCTGTTCGATGCGATCGTGCTGCAAAACCTTACCGTGCTGACGCGCGGTCACACGCTGCGCCCGCACGTGCTGCTGCTGGGCGGCCCCAACAGCTTCATCCGCGGCATGAAGGAAGCGTGGCAGCTCAACATCCCGCGCACCTGGGAAGAGCGCAAGGTTCAAATTCCAGAGGGACTCAAGCCGGAAGATTGCATCAAGGTCCCGGACAACGCGCAGTACTTCGCGGCGCTGGGCGCAGTCGAGTTCGGCAAGGATGAAGAGCCGGAAGTCGGCATTTACATGGGCACCGAGTGCCTCGAGGACTACATCACCGTCGGCCGTCAGGCCGAGAAGGCGAAGTCCGGGTCGGCGGGCCTGAGCACCTCGGCTGAAGAACTATCCGGATTCAAAGAGAAGTATCGCGTGCCGAAGTTCATTGGCGCGAAGTTCACCCCAGGCGAGACGGTTCGCGGCTTCGTCGGCCTCGACGGCGGATCGACGTCGACCAAAGCCGTGCTGCTCTCCGAGAGCGGCGACGTCATGTGCAAGGCCTATCAGCTTTCCGGTGGCAATCCGATTCAGGACACCATCGACATGTTCGTGGCGCTGCGGAATCAGGTGGAGGCGCAGGGTGCGACATTAGAAGTTATGGGTGTCGGCACCACCGGGTACGCCAAGGACGTCCTGAAAGACGTGTTGAAGGCCGATGTCGCGCTGGTCGAGACCGTCGCCCACACCGAATCAGCGATGAAGTTCTACGACAATCCGCACGTCATCGTCGACGTCGGCGGCCAGGACATCAAGCTGATCGTCCTCAAGGACGGGCGCGTCAAGGATTTCAAGCTGAACACGCAGTGCTCTGCCGGTAACGGCTATTTCCTGCAAGGCACGGCCGAATCGCTCGGCTACAAAGTCGAGGAGTACGCCGACATCGCGTTCTCGGCGAACACCATGCCGGTGTTCGGTTACGGCTGCGCAGTGTTCATGCAGTCCGACATCGTGAACTTCCAGCGCCAGGGCTGGCGCGGCGAAGAAATCCTTGCCGGACTGGCGAATGTTCTGCCGAAGAACATCTTTCTTTACGTCGCCGGCATTCCCAATCTCGCCAAGCTGGGATCGAAGTTCATCCTGCAAGGCGGAACGCAGAAGAATCTGGCGGCGGTGAAGTCGGAAGTCGACTTCATTCACTCGCACTTCCACGGCGCCGGACAAGATCCCGAGGTCATCGTTCACGAGCATTGCGGCGAGTCGG
>JASHXK010000318.1 GCA_030043575.1 Terriglobales bacterium | reverse complement strand
GAAGCTGGACTGAAACAACTCTGCACAATTTCCTTGGGGGTACAAGTGACGGTAATTCACCATTTGGCGGGGTAACCCTCGACGGAGCCGGTAACGTGTACGGGACGGCGTTCGGGGGCGGTACCGACGGCGTGGGCGTCGTTTTCCAGTTACTCGCCGGTTCCGGCTGGATGGAAAATCTGCTCTGCCAGATCACCGGAGGGTCGGACGGAGCGAACCCGACTTCAGGGGTCACTTTCGACGCGGCTGGGAATCTTTACAGCTCAACTCAAAATGCCGGCTCCGGCAGCGGCGGCACTGCGTTTAAGTTGTCCAGCGGAAGCTGCCCTCCCTTTTACAGCTTTCCAGGCCCTGGCATTGGAGGACCGATACTGAGCGATCTCATCTTCGACCAGTCGGGGAACATCTACGGCACCACATACGGAGACTGAGCTTATGGCAATGGTTCGGTTTTCAAACTGACACCTTCGATGGGCGGTGGCTACACCTACACGTCGCTGCATGACTTTTGTGCTGAGGGTGGCGGTTGTGCAGATGGCGCGTATCCGCAGGGGACGCTGGTCATGGACTCTAGTGGAAATCTATACGGGACGACCACTACGGGCGGCTCCGACTCAGGGCTTTGAGCGTCCCCCAACTACCCATGTGGAGTGATCTTTAAGATCACGCCGTGAACGCGGCGGGTTCCCCAGGTCTCGCGCTGTTCGAGGCCTGGGGAAGTGTCGTCGAAATGAGTCCACGCTCTCACCCTTTCCCTCTCCGATCAGGGCCGCCGCGCGCGGCCCTTTTCTATTTGGCCGTTAGCTCTGAGCCGTTAGTTCTTAGCTCTCAACGCATCCTCACAGATCTGTCATCCTGAGCGAAGCGCCTTCTTGCCAATCAGACTTGGCTCAGGCTGCAGCCGAACCGCCGTCCCGGCGCCGGCTGCGTTTACGTCTCCGGAGGAGTCGCCGGGCGTCGTGACCCATTCGACCCGCACCATGAGCCGATAGCCGCGGCGTGCCACGGTTTCGATGTACTTGGGTTCGTCAGGTCGAGGTCAAATACACCAATGCGAACGCGGACTGGCTGCGTCTGCTTCATGGCGCTCAGAGATTTCGGGAGCGGTGGCGGAAGTCTAACCTCTTTGCTGGCTGAGCGTCAGCGAATTCGCCGGCAAGCACGCGGGCAATCGCCGCCACTTTCGGCACGATCCGCGAGACTTTTTTGCGCTCAGGAACCCCGGCACCACGAAATCTCTGGTCTCAACTAGTTTGCAATCAGCGCGTTAGCGGTTTCACCTCCATTTCACCCACCCTTCACCGCCAGTGCATTGGCACCGCCGCCGGGTGCGCGCACACTCGCCTCGTTTGAAACATGAACTGCGGCCGAGTCCGGGTGACACAGAGCGGCCCTTTCGGCAAAGACTTCAACGAAGGAGAGAGATGTTATGTCAGAGAACAAGAAACAGACACAGCCGGATCGTTCTTCCAGCCTGGCTGTTCCCCGCCGCGACGTTCTAACCAAGCTAGTCCTGTTGTTTGCAGTGAGCTTTCTGCTGGCAACGCCCAGCTTCGCGCAACAGGGTTATCTGATCCAAACCGGGTTGCCCGTCGGCTACTCGACGCTCACGTTGCACGTACAAGGTCAGCCCGTCTCCGTTGAGCTGATCGTCGTCTCTCTCTATCCGATGAATACGCCGCCGCCTTGGCCGACGGGATTGTGGCTTTACAGCTACGTGCAAGCTGACTCGGGCGGCGGGGCGAACAAATCGAGCTGGGGACAGGGCCAGTGGTGCCACTGGTGGTTCAACCAGGTAACCCAGGCCGAGACGGAGAACCCGGAGCAACTTCCATTTCCCTATCTCCAAGTCAACTTGCCGGTCGGGGTGGTGATGGTCCAAACCGACGAGGGCATCCCCATATACCCGGCAGGCAGCGTGACTTGCTGGCAGGCCAGCAACGACTTCGCTGCACAGTGATCGTCCGTCACGACTCAGTCGGGCCAGTGCTTGCAGTGGTGGTGGCCCGTAAGTCGGGAACGAGTTTTCAAGATGTGGGCCCCAAAACAAAAACTTAAGAGGAGAAAAAACAATGAAACGCTCAATCTCAATCGCTTGTGTAACCATTTGCCTTCTGGCTCTGGCCATCGGCGCCAGCGCCCAGAACCAGATCAACTTCGCCGGCCTCCCCCGGGTGAGCTCGCCTCTGCCGGTGCCGAACGGCTACGCCGGCTTCAACTGGACCAACATCCTCTATGTGGATCCGTCGGAGTGGTCGCAGTCCGGTAGCGGCTACGTTCTGTCGCCCGATCCTAACCAGGATGTCGCCTTCGTCGGCGGCGTCACCTGCCTCATTCCCGGCCGCGGGGAGAACTGTTTTGGCAGCATCAGCGTCAATACCAGTTCAGGAGGGGTCAACAATCCGCTGACCTTCCAGTTGGTGAGCGCCACGGTGGCCGGAGGTTTCGGACCAACCACGATCACCGCGGTCGCCTACAACAACGGCAACTATGTCGGCTCGGCCTCCTACAACCTGAGTGGCCAGCTGCAGACCATCAACTTCCCGGCTTCCTGGGCGAGCGTGACGCAAGTTACCTTCCAGACGGAAGCCATGGGTGAACTGGTGATCTATAACCTTGAAGTCTACTGGGTGCTGGGATAAGACATGCGTCACGGCGAATTCGCCGAGGCGCTCCAATCAGGGCCGCCGTGCGCGGCCCTTTTTTATTGCAGCCCGGCAGGCATTCAGCGTCGAGCGATGTTTCTGCCAGTGGAGCGGAACCTTCTGCTACTCAACGCCAAGCGTCTTTCTTGCCTGGTGCCCCAGGTTCGCGTCCTTCGGTTGGACGCTAACCTGGTCCCGTTGAATTACTTCGTCACCCCTGCCGGTTCGCCCACTCGCTTCGCCACCTTGAATGTCAGCACGTGCTTCTTCTTGTCCACGTCGACCACCACGTG
>JASHXK010000317.1 GCA_030043575.1 Terriglobales bacterium | reverse complement strand
TGGGGGATGGAGACGCTGTGGATGGACAGCAGCAACAACCTCGCGGCGCTGGTTTCGACGGACGCGGAGTTTGATCACTTCGAGGCGGTGCGCGACGGCTACGAATCCGCACTTTCGAATTTCGTGGCCAGCGCTGCGCATGACGAAATGGCGGCGCTCACCGAGATGAGCCGGAAGATGCCAGGACGTCGCACCGGCACGTTTGCGTTTGTCGGTGCGACCTTGATCGACGGCACAGGCAAGCCGCCGATCGCCAACGCAACAGTTGTCACCAGCAATGGCAAGATCGTCGCGGCTGGGCCGAGCGCGAGCGTGCAGATTCCCGCTGACGCGCAGCGGATTGATGTCAGCGGCAAGTACATCATCCCGGGTTTGTGGGACATGCATGCGCACTACGAGCAGGTGGAGTGGGGGCCGATTTATCTCGCTGCGGGGGTGACCACGGTTCGCGATGTCGGCAACGAATACGATTTCATCACGCAGGTTCGCGATGCGGTCAACAGCGGCAAGGCGCTGGGTCCGCACATGCTCCTGGCAGGAATCGTGGATGGTGACAGTCCGATGGCGATTGGCATCACGCGAGTGAATTCGCCGGCCGACGCGGAGATGTGGGTTACTCGCTACCACGATTCCGGATTTCAGCAGATCAAGATTTACAGCTCGGTTAAGCCGGAAAATGTGAAGGCTATCTGCACTGACGCGCACAAGCTCGGCATGACCGTGACCGGCCATATTCCGAACGGAATGAACGCCTATGAAGGCGTGGAAGATGGTATGGACATGATCAATCATATCCATTACGTCACTGATCTTCTGCTGCCGAAGGATTTTGACCCGAGGAAGGTCAGGGGGCTGGAGCGACTGAAGGTACTTGCTTCGGTAGACGTCAACTCGGAACAGGGCAAGCAAGCGGTGGCGTTCCTCAAGCAGCACGGAACCGTGATCGATCCCACGATGGCACTCTTCGAGATGATGACACGTGCGGCCAGCGAACCGGCGACGCAAATGGAGCCAGGTATCGCGCGGGTCGCTCCCCAGTTACGCGAGCAGTTGGTCAGCGGCGGAGTGCCTCCGGAAGCGGCCGCGTATGCGCAGAAGATCAGGCAGAATGACTTGGCCATGATCGGCGCACTGCATCGCGCGGGCGTGCCCATCGTTGCGGGAACCGATCAGGCTGTACCGGGATTCTCTCTTTATCGCGAAGTCGAGCTGTATGTCGAGGCGGGCTTCACGCCGATGGAAGCGCTGCAGGCGGCAACGATTGTGCCAGCACGCGCGTTGAAGGTGGACGCTGATAGCGGCAGTGTGGAAGTAGGGAAGCGCGCTGATCTCGATGTGCTTGACGCGAATCCGCTTGACGACATCCACAACCTGCGAACCGTGCGCACGGTGGTGGCGAATGGCGTGGTCTACGATCCCGCGCCGCTATGGGAGAGCGTCGGCTTCAGCGCGCATTAGGAGCTGAGCTTGGCAGATGCAGCCGGGGACAGCTCGCCACGCCGTCCCGTCCTGTTCCAACCCGTTGCATTCTAAGATGGAAGCCAAAGAACATCGCGGGCGTGCATTATCAATATGTAAAAGCACGAATTCGCATTGACGGCGCCTATCGTTCAGAGGTAACGTGCCCGCACCGGGAGGCCATTTCCGGATTAAGGAGAAGGCCATGGAAAAGCACTCTCTCGGGACCCTCCACCTCAACTTCAATTCCAGGGCCAGGAAGATCGCGGTTCTTCTAGCGATCATGTCTGTGTCAACCTTGCTCGGAATGCAAATCGCACAGGCGCAAAGCGACGACATTCTGCACTTCTTCAGTGGCGGGATGGATGGATCGTTGCCCACGAGCGGGGTGACCCTCGGCGGAACAGGAACCTTGTACGGAACGACGACCAGCGGGGGAAGCGGCAACAGCGGTGTGGTTTACAGGCTGACCGAAAGGCATTCAGCCTGGACTCTGAGCTCGCTGTACGAATTCACAGGCCTCGACGACGGCGGAGTCCCTCAAGCTGGTATCACCATCGGGCCCAACGGCGCGCTTTACGGAACGACGGCATTCGGTGGAACGCTCGACGCTGGAACCGTCTTTGAATTGCGGCCGCCGCTTACCGTGTGCAAGGCGGTCACTTGCTATTGGATTGAGACGGCGATTCACTCCTTCACAGGAAATCCCGATGGATTGAATCCCGGCTTCGGCAATCTGATCTTCGACAGCGCCGGCAATATCTATGGCACGACAAGTTACGGCGGCACGAACGACAAGGGGGTGGTATTTGAGTTGTCGCCATCGGGAGGCAGCTGGACGGAGACCATTCTGCACAACTTCGGTAGCGGGGACGACGGCGCCACTCCGGAGTCAGGCGTGATCTTCGACAGCGCCGGCAATCTGTATGGAACCACGAATTTCGGCGGAAACTCCCCGAACTGCGAATCCGGCTGCGGAATCGTTTACCAACTGGTGCCGTCGAACGGCAGTTGGACCGAGAATATCATTCTTTATTTTGACGGAAGCACTAGCGGATACGAACCGCAAGGCACGCTCACCATTGACGGCTCGGGCAACTTATACGGCACGACCTTAAACGGCGGACCGGATGGCGGCAATGGGTCGGTTTTCGAGCTTAGTCCTTCCGATGGCGGCTGGACCTATATCGCTCTGGTCAACTTCAGCGGCGAATGCAATCCCCGCCCCGGCGTCACCATGAGCGCGGCCGGGCACCTGTACGGCGTCTGTTATTACGGCGGCGCCAACACCTTCGGTGAACTCTTCGACCTGGCCTATAACGGCAGCATGTGGGTGTACTCAAACCTGTACTCATTTGGCGCCACCAACGATGGCCACTATCCGGAGGGACCGGTAGTGCTCGATGCGAGCGGCAATATTTACGGCACGACGGTGAACGGTGGCATGAATCAGAATGGAGTCGTGTGGGAGTTCGCGCCGTAGGGTGCGCTTCGGATCGAGTTCAGAGTTAGCGCTCGCGAATGCGCAAGTTGCAAGGGTCTTCACTTGGGCTATCCGACAGATACGTCCGTCGGCGCATTGGACGTCACCAAGTAATGCTTGGCTTTTTCCTGGAGCGATTGCGTCAGTGGCACGCTCTTGCCTGATTCGAGACTGGCCTGGACGGCGACGCTGTCGCAGGTGGCGACCATCTTGCCGGATTCGTCGTCGTACATCTGGTGGAGAAAGCGGAAGTACTTTTCGCCGACGGCGAGAAAGCCGCTTTTGATTTCCACCAGTTCGCCGCCGCGCAGTTCCTCGAGGAACTGAAAATTCTGCCGGACGATGGCCACGCGCAGGTTCTGCTGCTTCATCGACGCAGGCGTCATTCCGATGGCATGCAACAAGAACCACGTAGCCTGATCGAAGCGCGAGACATACATTCTGGAATTCATGTGGCTGGCAAAGTCGTATTCCGACGCCAGCACCGCGCCTTTAAACGTGTGGACCCACTCGGCCATATTGGAAACACCGCCTTTCGATAATCGCTCTTTGCTGCTCCCTGTTCGCCTTAAGTTGTTTCCTGTTGAACTGCGATTCCAACCGAAGTTGGCCGTTCTTTGACCGCGACCAGGGCATCGTCGCTTCGCACTGCTCTGCCGGCAAATCCCACTATGCGAGCCAGAGTCTTCTCGGGCTGATCACGATGCGGCGAATGCTTGCAGTCCGGCAGCATCATGATCTCGGTCTGAGGTACTTGACCTGCAATCGCATCGACCTGCGCGCGCGTTCCGTATTCATCCTGCTCGCCCTGGATGCACAGCACAGGACACCGAATCGCCGCAAGATACTCTTCAATGTTCCAATCGCGAAAATTCGGATCGAGCCAGATATCGTTCCAGCCCCAAAACGTCGCGTCGACGTTGGCGTGGTAGCGCGCGAGCTTCTGCTGCAGGTCGGATGTTTCGTAGTTCACCTTCGCCTGTGCGATGCTGGCGATGCTGAGATCTTCCACGAACACATGCGGAGCTTCCAGAACCAGCGCTCGCGGCCGTTCCGGATATCTTCCCGCGAAGATAAGCGAGATCGACCCTCCGTCGCTATGACCAAGCAGCACGGGTCGCGCAATCGACAGTTTATCCAGCAACTCCGGCAAAACAACTTCGCCTTCGTGATGCATGAAGTTGACCGGCCGCTTTTCCATCAACTTATCGGAGCTACCGTGGCCGTAGCGCGAGTAAACTAGCACGCCGCAACCAGTGTGTGCGGCGAGCTGTTGCGGAAAGTCCTTCCATAAGGCGATCGATCCCAGGCCCTCGTGCAGCATAACGATGGTTGGCTGATCGGATCGCTCGCGCCCGATCCAGAGTGTCTCCAACCGCTTGCCGTCGACGATGATTTCACCCCGGCTGTTGGTCGTGTTCACGCGTTCGGCATCTCCTCTCGCAAGCCCTTACGACGCTCTCGATTCGCGTCTGGCCAGAAGGTATCTCTGTAATTTACCGGTTGACGTCTTCGGCAGCTCAGTCATGAACTCGATATATCGGGGGTACTTGTACGGGGCCAGGCGCGTCTTCACGAAATCCTGCAACTGCTGCCGCATGGCGTCGTTTGCCGGCAAACCGTTCTTCAGCACAATAAACGCCTTTGGCTTGACCAGGCCATTTTCATCGCTCGTGGCGACCACAGCCGCTTCCAGCACTGCGTCATGGGCGATCAGTGCCGACTCCACTTCCATCGGCGACACCCACTGACCGCTGACCTTCATCATGTCGTCGCTGCGGCCGCAGTGGATCAGATAACCGTCGCTATCCTGCCGGTATTTGTCGCCCGTTCGCATCCACTCGCCCAGGAACGTCGCGCGTGTCTTCTCGCGATTGTTCCAATAACATGCCGCCGCTGTCGGACCACTCACCTGCAACTCTCCGATCTCACCGGTCGCGACCCCTGCACCGTCGTCATCGACTAACCGTACGCGATAGCCAGGCACTGGCACGCCCGAAGTTCCGTATCGGACGGCGCCCGGGCGGTTAGCGACAAAGCAATGCAGCATCTCAGTCGATCCAACACCGTCGATGATTTCAACGCCCGTGCGTTCCGTCCACGCCCTTCCTATTGGCGCCGGCAAGGCTTCACCAGCTGAACCGCAGAGCCTTAATGCGTGTTCTCCGCGAGCCGGAAGATCCGGTGAAGCGAGCAAAGAACTGAATAGGGTCGGCACTCCGAAGAAAATCGTCGGCCGTTGTTCGCGGAGGATACGATTCACTTCAGGCGGCTTGGGCCGTCCCGCAAACAGTATGGATGTCGCACCGACGGAAAGCGGAAAGGTCAACGCGTTGCCCAATCCATAAGCAAAGAACAGCTTCGCCGCCGAATAGATGCGATCGGAGCCGTCGATTCCCAGCAGGCCCTGCCCGTAGAGCTCAGCTGTTTTCACCAGGCTGGTGTGGACATGAACAGCGCCCTTTGGCCGTCCGGTCGATCCCGACGAGTACAACCAGAAGCATGCGTCGTCGGGCCGCGTTGGATACGGCTCACAAGCGGTTGACGCTGACTCCATGAGCCGGGAAAGTTCGGGATAGCCGGCGTGGCAACTGCCCCCAACGACGATGCTTCCCTGCCAGCCGCTGACCTGCGCAGCCTCGAGCATCACCGGCAAGCGCGCCTCTGAAACAATGGCGACCCGCGCGCGGCTGTCGCTCAACACATATGCATAGTCGCCGACCGACCACATGGTGTTGATCGGGACGGGAATGATGCCGACCTTAATCGCACCCAGGAAGCACGCCAGAAAATCGATGCTGTCGTAAAGGCACAGAAGCACGCGCTGTTCCGGTTGTAGACCAAGATCCCGCAACACATTGCCGCAACGGTTCACGTGCGCCGCCAACTCGGTATAGGGGTGCGAACCGCTCTCATCAATTACCGCGATTCGACTCCCGCGACCGGGCTTAAGGTTGCGCTCAACCAGATCGACGGCTGCATTGTAATGCGAAAACTCCACGTCGGGGCTCGTTGTGTTTTACTCGTGCGGATCGGCAGCCCGCTCGTTGAGCGCGGTCAGCGTCGGACCCGCGCCCTGCATGGCGACACGCTGATGATAGAACCACAAACCATGCAGTCCGCCTAGCTCTTCGCCGCCACCGGCGCGTCCCGGTCCGCCGTGCATGCAGGACGGCAATACAATGCCATGCCCGGTGTGGCTTTCGCGGATCGACGGATCCACCAGCAAGACGCGACCGTGGCTGGTTCCCAGTGCGGCTCCGGCTTCGGTGAGGAAATTCGTGTCGCCGCTGAAGACCGAGGCGGCCAGTGAGCCGCCACCACGCCGGGCCAGTGCGAATGCATCGTGTTTATCGCGATATGAAACGACGGTTGCCACCGGACCAAAGACCTCAACCTCGTGGATGACATCGTCATTACCTTTTTCGCGGGCGCGCAGCAGCGTGGGCGCAACAAACGCGCCATGCTCGGTGTCGGCATCGAGTGGAGCGAAGTTGTCGGGCTCGTAGGCGACATCAGCCCGGGTATTCAGCTGGGCGATGCCTTCGCCGATGGATTTGCGCTGCGCCATGTTGACGACGGGACCCATGGTAACCAGGGCGTTGGCCGGATCGCCGACAACCGTCATCTTCAGCTGCGCAGAGAGAGCGTCAATCGCCGCTTGCTCGTGATAGTCAGGAACCAGGACGCGGCGAATCGCCGTACACTTTTGGCCGGTCTTGGAGGTCATCTCGCGCACGACTTCGCGGGCGAACAAGCCGAAATCCATCGAATCAGGCTGTACATCGGGGCCAAGCAGAGCGGCGTTCAGGCTGTCAGCTTCGATGTTCACGCGAATGTTCTGCTTGCGAATCCGCGGATGCCGGCGGATTCCCTCGCCGGTATCGGCCGAACCGGTGAAAGCAACGACGTCGCCTAATTGCAGATGATCGAGCAGATCATTGGGCGAGCCGCAGAGGACGGACAATGCTCCCGGCGGGAGAATGTCGGCCTCAAGAACCGCGCTGACCATCTCCTGCGCGAGCCATGCGGTCGAGGTCGCCGGCTTTGAGAACACCGGCACGCCAGCGAGGAGGCTGACGGCTGCCTTTTCCCACAGTCCCCACGCGGGGAAGTTGAAAGCGTTGATGTGGACGGCAACTCCGTCGAGCGGTACTCCGAGGTGCAGACCCTGAAAGTTCGGATCGCGCGCCAAACGGCTGGGAGAACCGTCGCGCAACATTCGCGTGTCACCCAGCTTGGCGCCGATCTTGGCGAAGTACTTCAGCGTCCCGATGGAGCCATCGACGTCGATCGCGGCATCGGCCTTTGTATTGCCGGAGTTCTTGCGCGCAATCTCAAACCACTCATCGCGGCGCGCGGCGAGAGTGTCGGCGATCTTGCCCAGCAACTCCGCTCGCTGCGCGTAGGTTAGCTTGCGCAATTCCCGACCTCCCACATTGCGGGAGTACGACAATGCGGTACTTAAGTCCAGACCTTTTGAACTTGCCGATGCCACGATGTCCCCGGTTGTGGGATTGATCAGCGATGTGCCTTCCCCAGTGCCCGCCTGCCACTTGCCGCCCAGGTAGCTCTGCAGCACCTTGGCATCGGATGCAACGCGATTTTCTGCGGTTGTTGCCATGATTTATGCCATCTCCCATGAAAGCTGCTTATGCCTGCTCCAGCGGCGCCAGGTGCCGTTCGACCCAGGGGACAACCCATTGCGCTGCCAGTTCTTCCGGCAAGGTGCCGGAACTGGCATCGTGCATCAGCATCTCGCCCGCGCGTTTGGCGCCGAGCTCAGTGAGCAGTTTGTCGAAGCGCTTGCCGCCCTGGCAGAAAGTGTCTTTATAGGTCGTATCGCCGAGGGCAATGACACCATAGGTAACGTTGCTGATATCCGGCCGCTCCGTCTCCAGACTACTGAAGAGCGCCTGTGCGTTGTCGGGAACGTCGCCGTTACCGTAGGTCGAAGTGCAAATCAAAAACGTGCCGCCCGGGGCGAAGACACTGGCGTCGAGATTGTCCATCACCTGAATGGTAGCGTGATGTCGGGCGGACTCCAGCGCCTGCTGGACTTCCTGCGCCACCATCTCGGCGGTGCCGGTCATGGTGCCGACCAGAATCGTGATGTCTACACCCACGCTATCGCCCGTCCTCACCCTCCGCACTCTTATTATACGTGCCCGTTGTGGAAGTATAATGCATTAGCTATGGGCCGGAAACGCGACATAGTGCATATGGACGAAAGCGAGCAGTCGGATGGGCTGGCCGAGGTCGCGTCGGCATCGTCGAATGAGCAGGGCAGCGCGGCGGAAGCTAATTATCTTACGCTGCTGGGCGAACGGGTACGCGAGACGCGTGCGCGCCGCGGCATGACGCGCAAGCTATTGGCGCGGGATTCGGGAGTTTCGGAACGCTATCTTGCACAGCTGGAAACCGGCCAAGGGAACATTTCTATTCTGCTGCTGCGGCAGATTGCCAAGGCGCTGGACATGCCGGTCCAAGCGCTGGTGCTGGAAGGCCCGGAGCCGCCAGTGGACCTTGTCCACACCGCTGAGTTTCTGCGGCGCTTGCCGGCGGCCGAACTGGCGGAAGCGCGCCGCCTCCTGGTGCAGCATTTTGGCGGAGTCGATCTGGAGGCGCGGCGCGGACGCATTGCGCTCATCGGACTTCGCGGGGCGGGAAAATCCACTCTGGGAGCCATGCTCGCGAATCGGCTGGAAGTACCGTTTCTCGAGTTGGACCGGCTGATCGAGCAGGAAAGCGGCGTCAGTCTTAGCGCGATTTTCGATCTTTACGGGCAGAGTGGATTTCGACGGCTCGAACGGCGCTGCCTGGATCAGGTGATCGAGCGACATCCGCGATTCGTGCTCGCAACCGGCGGCAGCCTGGTGTCGGAGCCGGCTACGTTCGACCGATTGCTCACGATGTGTTTCACGGTGTGGCTCAGGGCGACGCCGGAGGAGCACATGCAACGCGTGATCGCACAGGGGGACATGCGGCCCATGGCGGACAATCGCGAGTCGATGCTGGATCTGACGCGCATTCTGGAAGTCCGCGAGCCGCTGTATTGCAAAGCCGATGTGACCATCGGGACGAGTGGAGTGACGGTCGAGGAGAGCGCCGCACTATTGCAGCGTGCACTACTTGGTGGCATTAACTGAAGAATTACTGAGTGCTACAATTTTTGTTTATATTAGAGTTACAACCATCTCTGGGCCGGTATGTAATTCTTGCGGCAATTTTTACATACCAAAAATGCACTATAATGCATCCATAAGCTGTGGGGTTGTTGCTACCCGTCGTTTTTCTGAGGAGATTTTTCTTCATGCCTGACCTGAAAGAGGCTGACCTGGTCACCTTCGACGTGACTCCGGGAGTATACCGTCATTGGCGGCTCACCATCGATGGCCGCAACGCGACCCTGGCCATGAACGTCAATGAGGACGCCGGACTGCGCCCCGGGTACAAACTCAAGCTCAACTCGTATGATCTTGGCGTCGACATCGAGCTGCACAACATTCTGCAGAGCATCCGCTTTGAGCATCCGGAAGTCGTCTGCGTGATTCTAACCAGCGCGCGAGAGCGAATGTTCTGCGCCGGAGCCAACATTTACATGCTCGGCACCTCAACTCATGCCTGGAAGGTGAATTTCTGCAAGTTCACCAACGAGACGCGCAACGGGATGGAGGACTCGAGCCGTCACGACGGGCTGAAGTTTCTTGCCGCGCTGAA
>JASHXK010000316.1 GCA_030043575.1 Terriglobales bacterium | reverse complement strand
GACCATAAATCCCGGGAACAACCAGACCATCACGCTGACTGCGGCAGCGAACACTCCGGCCGGCCGGCAGAACATTGTCGTGCAGGGCAGCGGAGGAACGCTCGATCAGACGACGGACTTTTCGCTCTCGGTTGCGGCGCCTTCCTACGCCTACCTGGCGACGGGCTATACCAATCAACCGCCCTACGGCGTGGTGGGATTCGCTGTGGATGCGAATACCGGAGCGCTGGCCCAGGTGCCGGGTTCGCCGGTGAGCTTGCCGAATGTGGCGATCGATCTGGCGGTCGCCTCGGAGAGCGCCGGCGCATTCGTGTTCGTGTTGATGCCCAGCGGAACCGGCGGACAAATGCAGACCTTCACGCTGCAGAGCTACAGCATTAACGCGGCAACCGGAGCCTTAACGGCTCTCCAGACCATCAACTATCCGCTTTCCGGAGGGCAGTCGTACCTGGCGGTTTCGCCCTCGCAGGAGTTTCTGTACGTCGCCGGAGGCACCTGCACGATCGCCTACACCATCGATCCAGCCAGCGGCAATCTGACGCAGTCCTCCTGTTCGCCGCAGGGCGTGAACGCTGCCTTGGTGATACCCGCTCCCGGGAATTTCGCTTATGCCGTGAGCGGCACCAACTTATTTAGCACCTGGTCGGTCTATTCCGTCGACCAGAATAACGGTACTCTCACGCTGCTCCAGTCCTTCCACTCTAACGGTGCGGGCTTTTTGTTCACCGACCCGCAAGGCCGGGCTTTGTATCAATTGACTGGGCCGCCGGACATCAACAGCTGCGGCTCGGTCGTGATCTGGCAGATCAATCCTGCCAGCGGAGCCCTGACCAATCTCAACGCATCGTTCACGGCGCCGTGCGAGCCGTTCGATATTGCCTTCAATCCTGCCGATACGTTTGGTTATGTTTCGAGTGGAGTCGGCGAAAACCATCCCCAGAGCGGCATCTACGCGGGGACGGCCGATCCGACCACGGGAAACCTGACTGCCATCACTGGCTCTCCGTTTGCGTCAGGCAGCAGCGCGAATGCCGGGGCGGTGGAACCCTCGCAGGGGAAGTTTCTGATGGAAGAAATCCAAGGCCCCGCGGGCAGTAACAACGAGATCCTGGTCTACGCCATCAATTCAGGAACCGGCGCCCTGTCGCAATCGGGATTACAAGCGACGCTGCCGTCGTCGCATGTGTACGTTTTCAAGATGCTGGCGGTCTCACCCAACCCATGACCCTGTGAAGACGAGGTCCCCGGCTTTGTGCACCTATCGTCCCTGCGGAACTCGGAAGAAATCAGCGCCCTGGACGCTGGCCTGAAGGCCGGCTCTACCCGACCGCCCGTATCAGAAGGTCACGATCATGACCGGCTGCTGCAGGGCGCAGACGGTGCAGTTGGTGATCTGCGAAGGCGCCAGCAGGTTCTCAGTGATGGTGTTATTGGAGGTCTGGATGACGGTCGTCTCCGTGGTGCCTTTGTCGGCAACGTAGACCCGGCTGGAGGTTGGATCCGAGGTGATGAACACCGGACCGGCGCCGGCGGGCAAAGCTATGGTGGTCAGCGGACTGAAGCTGTTCGCACTGACGACGGTAACGTTGTTGGACCCGGAGTTCAGCACGTAAAACAAACTGCCGTTCAACAGCGGCGTAACCCCGATGGGAGTAGCCCCAGCTCCCATGGGAACCGTGGCGAGCACCGGCATCGGCGGCGAGCTGGAGGTGTTGACGGTCGATGCATCCAAGACGCTGACCGTGTTGGCCACGGTGTTGGTTACGTAAAGGCGATTGAGGTTGGTATCGATGATCGAGTATGTGGGACCCACGCCCAACGGCTGCGATGCCGCAACTACCGGCGGCGTCGTGCTGGTGGAGACGATATCAAGCTCGCCGGGACTTGTGCCGTCGCCCTGACACACGATGAAAATCCAGCTGCCGTCCAGACTGGCGGTCGCGGAGATGGGATTGAGCCCCAATCCGTTGGCGGTGGTGATGGTACCGACGATCGACGGGCCGCCAGGATTAAACACAGTGACACTGTTATCGCCCTGGTTGATCGCGTAGATGTAATTGTTCGAGGCGGTCTGCGTCATGGCGATGGGATTGGGACCAACGCAGCTGGTATTGGTGACCGTCAAAGTGGAGGTGAGGATGGTGCTGACCGAGCCGGTGCTGGGACAGGTGGAATTGCTTCCCGAGTTGAGGACGTACATGTTGGTGTTGACGGTCGATCCCAGGGCGATGGGATGCGATCCGGGCAACAGGTTGATGGTGGTGACGGATCCGCCTACGGTCGGCAGGTACTGGCTGACGCTGTCGCCGGTGCTGTTGGCCACATAGAGCGACAGCGAGTTGGTTGGGAAAGCTTCGGCGATGGAGCCATTGCCCATCGAGTTAACCGACAGGATGGTATCGCCCGAGACGTCGATCTCCGTAGTGCTGCCGGCGCCGCTGGGGTTGAAATTGACCACCCAGGCGTGGTGGGCATTGGCCGGCTGTCCGCCGGGGCTGATGACAGGATTGGCCACCGGGCGGTAGTAGTCGCCGCAGCTCGGTAGAACTAACAATAAAGCCGCCGTCAACGCCAGAAGACCGGTAACACGCAAGAACTTCATCCACACTCCCGAGGTGGGTTGGGCAAATCGCATGATTCGCTGAGTAGGATTCTACATTGTACTAGGCGTACGCGGCGCGGCATAGGGCGAAGTGTACGTCGAAGGTCCCATTCTTGTCCGAACCGGTTTTGATGTTGTCATCCCGAGCGGAGCGAGGCGCAGTCGAGGGACCGCTATGGTGGAAGGATGATCCTTCCTGCTATAGCGGTCCTTCGACTCCCTGACCCCAACGAGCGCACACAGGCGCTCGCCGGGGACCCCGGTCCGCGTTCGCCGCGGACGCCGCGATCAGGATGACACACTAAATTCAATTAGGCGACGACGACCACTCGCAACACAGCTTCCTTATTCCCCCTGCGCTATCATTACGAGTTTCGTCATCGCACGCAGTTCTAAACCCGCTATTTCTGGAGATGACTCGCATGAAATTTCTCATTTTCATATCGCTCGTATTTCTGCTGGGTTCGGTGGTCTTGTCCGCGCAGGAACTGGCGACCAAAGTTCCCGACCTGGCGCAGTTGCAGAAGATGACGGCGCGCTTTGCGCCGACGGAGCTGAAGGTCGACATCAGCAACCTCTCCGACGGCGATCGCAAGGCGCTGGCCAGGCTGATCGAGGCGGCGCGGCTGATCGATCCCATCTTCATGCAGCAGTACTGGAGCGGCGATCTGGCGCTTTACGCCAAGCTGCAGAAGGACACGTCGCCCTTGGGAAAGGCGCGGCTGCATTACTTCTGGATCAACAAGGGGCCGTGGTCGGAGCTGGACAACAATACTGCCTTCCTTCCCGGCGTGCCCGAGCACAAGCTGCCGGGCGC
>JASHXK010000315.1 GCA_030043575.1 Terriglobales bacterium | reverse complement strand
AAACGCACTATGACCACGGGGCCGCAGCCATCGGCTATACCTGCTTCCAAGCTGCCTATGGCAGCTGCTGCGGCCGGCTTCCCGCTGCGCGACAAATACCGCCAGGAGTCACAGCGCATCCAGCGTGATTTTGACGCGGTGGGCTCCGGACTTGCGTCTCTCAGCAGCCGGACGCGCCTGGTCGATTCTCTATGTCTGACATTGTGGGAGCAGCTTTTTACCGCCCAGCAACATTGCGCCCTGATCGCGCTAGGAGGCTATGGCAGGAGCGAGCTCTTTCCCCATTCCGACATCGATTTGCTGTTTCTAACCGAGGGCGAAGCTCATCGTGATCGCATCAAGACTGCGGTTGCCAGCCTATGTCAGACATTGTGGGACTGCGGCCTGCGCGTCAGCCCGACAACAAGAACTCTCACCGACTGCGGCCGTTTCGATCAGAGCAATCTGGAGTTCACGCTCTCTCTGCTCGACTGTCGCTTCCTGACCGGCGACCAGCCGCTGTTCGAGCGCCTGCATGGTAAAACGCTGCCGCAGTTGATCGCCCGCGAGTCCGCCGGACTTTTGCAGCAGCTCTCCGAGATAACACAAAGCCGGCGTCAGCGCTTCGGTAACACCATTTTTCACCTCGAACCAAACGTGAAGGACGGTCCGGGCGGGCTGCGTGACTGTCACCTGACGCAATGGGTCGGCATGATCGTCGCCCTTGCGTCAGGCCGCAAGCCTGACCTGGTGAGCGTACGGCAAAATAGCGCGCCCGGCGAGATGCTCGCCGCGCTGGAGTTCCTCGCCTCCAGCCGCTGCTACCTGCACTGCCGTCACGGCCGCGACGACAACACCATCGCGTGGGCCGCGCAAGAGGAAATGGCTGCACGCGGCATCGCCACCGGCACCGGGCCGGTTTCGCCCGCAGAGTGGATGCGCCTTTATTTCCGCCACGCCAAGGCCGTCTATCGCAACAGCTCGCAACTGCTGGGCCAGATTTCGCAGGAGCGCTCCTCGCTCTACCGTTCTTTCCAGCACTGGCGCTCGCGTGTCTCCAACAGTGAATTTTCCGTTGTCGATGGCCGAGTCTTTTTTCAGCAGGCGGCTGACGCGCGCGAAGCGCCGGCGGTTTTGCGCCTCTTCGCCTTCATCGCGCGACATGGCTTCGCCTTAAGCGCCGAAGCCGAGCGGCGCATCAACAATGCTCATCTGCGTCTGGCTGAGACCATGCCGCAGGATCGATTCCTGTGGCAGCGTCTGTGCGAGATCTTGACCCAGCCTCGCGCCGCCGATGCTTTGCGCGCCCTGCACTCGCTGAATCTGCTGACGCGCGCTGTTCCCGAGTTTGAAGCCATCGATCTGCTCGTGCTTCGCGATCTTTATCATCGCTATACCGTAGACGAGCACACGTTTATGGCGATCGATGTTTTGCATCGCCTCACAACCGAAAAAGAACCATCGCTGCAGCCCTTCGGCGAGCTGATGTCGGAGCTGGACCATCCCGAGCTGCTCTTGCTCGCGCTCCTGCTGCACGACACCGGCAAAGGCCTGGAAGGCGCAGACCACATTCACGGCAGCCTGCAACTGACGGCGGCAGCCGTCAAGCGCATGCAGCTCCCGGAAGACGATGCTGCCACGGTCTGCTTTCTTGTTGCTAATCATCTCGAGATTTCGTCGACGCTGCGCCGCCGCGACATCTACGATCCTGCGACCATCCGCGAACTGGCTGCGAAGATGGGCACGCCGGAGCGCCTGAAGATGCTGGCGCTGATGACGCTCGCCGATATCAAGGCGGTGAATCCCGAGGCGCTGACGCCATGGAAGGCCGAGAACCTGTGGCGGCTCTACACTCGCACCGCCGGCTACTTCGATCGCAGTGCCGACGCCGAGCGTCTCGACGCCGATATCTCCACCGACGCCATCGAGAAGATCATCGCCATGCTGCCGGAGCGCCGCTCGGCGATGCTGAAGTTTCTCGATGGCCTGCCGCAGCGCTATGTGCTCTCGCATACGCCCGAAGAAGTTGCCGAGCACTTCCTCATGGCCGGACGACTGCCCACCGAGGCCGTGCAGCTGGGCTTGCGAGCGGTTAGCGGCCAGCACGAGCTGACCGTCGTCACAGCGGATCGCGCGGGTCTGTTTCGCACGCTGGCGGGCATTCTCTATGCCTGGGGCATGGACATCAGCAAGGCTGCGGCGTTTTCCAATCGCGCGGGCGTGGTCGTCGATGTCTTCCACTTCAAAGACCGCTTTCGCACGCTGGAGCTGAATCCTCCCGAGCGCGAACGCTTCAAGCGCTCGGTGCGCGAGATCCTGCTGCGCGAAGCGCCGCTGGAGCCATTGCTGGAGTCGCGCCTGAAGGCCGATCACAAGCCGGCGAAGCTCACCGTCGAGACGCATCTGCGCTTTGATGACGAATGCTCGCAGCGCTCCACGTTGCTGGAGGTCGTCACGCAAGATCGGCCGGGATTGCTGCACACCATCAGCTCCGCACTGACCGGCGAGGGTTGCAGCATCGAGGTCGCGCTCATCGATACCGAAGGTCCCGTGGCGCACGACGTCTTCTACATCACCTGCGCCGGCAAGAAGCTCAGCAGCGAAACCACTCGCGCCATCGAATGGGCGCTCACAGCGGAGCTGGCGGAAGCCTTGCCTTCCACCTGGTAATGCTTTGTTTATTCAAGACCGACTCCTGCCTGGCCGATAACTATAAGGAGTCGCATCTTCGGATTCTGCCGCTGCCGCCGGACAGAGACGCAAGGGAGACAGACGCCAGACTTCTTATGTCCGCCGGTTGGGACTACGCTGCTGCGCTGGAGAGAGTGGGAGGCGACGAGCCGCTGCTGGTCGAGCTGATCGCCATCTTCTTCGAGGAGTACCCCAAGTTTGCGGCACGGCTTACACACTCGCTCTCGCAGCGGGATTTTGCCGGACTGCGGGAGGCCGCGCATTCGTTGAAAGGCAGCCTGGGCTACCTGGGCGCGGCTCACGGCGAGTCGCTGGCCCTCGCCGTGGAACAAGCCAGCGTGGCTAAGGACACCGTGCGCGCCGGCGACCTGGTTGCGCAGCTCATGGCTTACATCGAGGCGCTTCGGCAGTTGATGGTCCCCGCAGCCGGACAACAGAACGATGTCAACGGCGTTCACTGAACCCGCGTGCCAACCGCCTCCGCCCGCCGTCCAGGAGGATAGCAACCCTGCGGGTTGTGTGCTGGTCGCCGAGGACGATCCCCTCTACCGGCGTGCGCTGCAGCGGTTTCTGACGCGCAAAGGTTACACGGTGCAATTGGTCAGCAACGGCCTGCAGGCGCTGGCCGATGCCACTTCGCCGGACGCCCCGCGGCTGCTCATCCTGGATTGGATGATGCCCGGCCTTCCCGGTCCGGAAGTGTGCCGCCGCCTGCGCTCCATCCCGCGTGAGCGCTATCAGTACATTCTGCTGCTGACCGCGAAGCATACGACAGCGGACATCGTGGAAGGCCTCGAAGCCGGCGCCGACGACTATCTCACCAAACCATTCAACATTCAGGAATTCTTTGCTCGCGTGCGCGTCGGCCAGCGCATGATCCGCCTGCAAGATCGTCTGCTGGCCGCGCAGGAAGCGTTGCGCTTTCAGGCGACGCATGATCCGCTTACCGGCATCTGGAATCGCGGCGCGCTCTTCGAACTGTTGCGCGCTGAAGCCGAGCGGGTGCAGCGCAAAGCCACATCGCTTTCGTTGTTCCTCATCGACCTCGACAATTTCAAGCGCATGAACGATGAGTTCGGTCATCTTGCCGGCGATGCAATCCTGCATGAGGTCGCGCAGCGGCTGAGCGCTGCGGTCCGTCTGTACGACATTGTGGGACGTTACGGTGGAGAGGAGTTTATCGTTGCGGCGGCGGAGCTGGAGTCGGAACGGCCGCACCAGTTTGCCGAGCGCCTGCGGCTGGCCATCTCGTCATGTCCGATTCGCACCTCGGACACCTCGGTCTCCGTCAGCGTGAGTATCGGCGTCGCGACCAGCGATGGCTTCGTCGAATGCTCGATCGAGAAGCTGATTCAAATCGCCGACGCTGCCCTTTACGAGGCCAAACGCAAGGGCCGCAATCGCGTGGAAATGGCTCATCCAGCTGCGTAAGGATTTCTCGTCGTTGCGGGCTGTCGTCTATGCCATTCTCGCTTGCCGTATCGATGACACCATCCACCCAATCGACAACAGCGTGAGCAAGCCGATGATGCCCTGCGAGATCACGCAATACACGCAATACACGCCGAGCACGTGCGCTTCAATACTCGTGAGGTACAAGGCGAAGGCAAGCCCGATCAGCGTCGAGACCAGGAGCAGTGTCCGCTGCCGCGCAAAGCCCAGCATCGCGATGAGCAAATATCCCGCGATGCCGATCATGGCGACCGGCACCCCGTGAATCATCGCGTAGGGGCTGTGATTCACCACGCCGCAATCCCACTTGTCGTTGATGCTGCACGGCTCCTTGCCGGGATCGTCGTAATGGACCTTCAACGCGAGAGATGAAACGACGATGCCAAGCACAGCAAGCAGCACGATTATGTAGCGCACAGGACTTCTCCGGCGGACGCTCAACCCGCGTCCCTGGTGGGTTCTGGAATGACACCTCTATTGTAATGTTCCGCTCGGCTTTCGTGCCCCGCCCGCACTTGGTGTGCTGATCTGAGATCGCATCGCCAACCCACACTCCTCACCTGGATCTGACGACGAATTGCTTGCTCGAATGCCCCGCGGGTGGATATGTTTTTCCAACTCACCTGGACGCCTTTGGCTCCCGATGATCCACTTCTGCCGCTCCGCGTCGGAGAAAGCTCATCGACAAATATGCTCCGATCCACGATCCCAGGGCCGCGAAACACACATACACCCAGTTGCGTGTGTAGCTGATCACCGCAAACGCCGAGAGCAGATACCACACGCTGCTCCACGTCGCCGCCGGCAGCCTCCGTCGCGACGCCACGGCCGCGCTGAACATCACGTAAACCGCATCCGTTGCCGCGGTCGATGCCGCTACTCCAACGGCAAGCCAGGGATGAATCTGCCACACATCGCACCTCGCTCCAGTACAGTCTCTGGTGTCGTAACTACTGTGGCCCGAGCATAACAGGAGCGCTCGATGAATTCGGAGTGCTCCGCCTGGGCTTTTGGTGTCGCATACTTCAAATCGTCAACCATACTCGCGCGCTTTCGAGGTCGCGCATGCAAACTCCAGACTGCACCACTCGCTGCGGCAATGTCGTTTGACCTGATGTTCACAGAACGATATGATCGAAATGCGGGGTGGAGCAGTCTGGTAGCTCGTTGGGCTCATAACCCAAAGGTCGGTGGTTCAAATCCACCCCCCGCAACCAAACAAGCTATTGAATCGCCAGCCCTTCGGTATCGGCCGTAAGGGCTTCTTTCTTGGTTGCGCACAGTTGCGCACAAAACTTCCCGATGGTTCCGCGTTTAAGCCGGTCGGGATGCTCGTCCCATGTACCGCTTCACTCCCTTGGGACAAAGGGTGTCGGCGCCCCGGGCCATATTCCTGGGATCTATTTGACTGGCCGTGATCCCGTGATAAGGATGTCCACCAGCCGTTTTGCACTCTGCTGCCAGTCGGGGCTGGAGGCCACGTTGGAGACGCCGATTAGTGCCCGGAGCAGATCGAATGGATCGAGGTCCTTGCGTACGTCGCCGTTCTTGATCGCGCGTTTCACCAGCGCATCAATCGCTCCCTGAATCCGACTGCGTGAACCTTCGTACAGCTTCGAGGGACCTCCGACATACGCATTCAGAGCAGGAGCGATCAGTTGCTATCCTGCTGATCCCGGGAACATCTTCGATCGAGCATCTTCGCGAGAATCTGAAAGCGGCAACACTGCAGCTTCCGGCGGAGGTGACCGCCGATCTCGACTCGATCGCCGGAGGGACCGCGCATCCTTAGCCGTGAATAGCCGCGCTGCGTTCCTCGCAGGGCGCCCAAGCCATGGGTACGATCATCGGCACGACGTATCAGGAGGGTGGAGAAAAACTAGCGACAAATAATTGATGAGAAATGGTGGACCTGGTCGGGATCGAACCGACGACCTCTTCCATGCCATGGAAGCGCGCTCCCAGCTGCGCCACAGGCCCATTTCGCGGAAGGAGGGCGCTTGCGATCAGCGCCTTGAGTATTTTCTCGCAGTGACCCCATGTAGTCAAACTGGGAATGCTGACATGCTCGCTGCCATGAGCTAATTACCAAATCGTTCTCCCGAACTCACTTTATTCTTCTTCCGCATTGTCAACTACATTGGGGCGCTCTCCGTATCTCGTGGCAGGTGCAACTAGGGCAGCTTGCGCACCTGGAATATCAGGACACGATTTTTCCTTCGCACCGATGACCGCGAGCCTGCCTTCATCTTGTGGGCCATAATCATCGGAGGATGACATCGCTTCTCGAGAATCTTGCGTCGATCTCTCCGCTATAATTCCGCCGAGTCGCTATGGCTGTCGCAGCCGGAGTAAAATTCGGGCCCTACGAAGTGGAAGCGCCAGTCGGCGAAGGCGGCATGGGCGAGGTGTATCGCGCCCGCGACACGCGTCTCAATCGCTCCGTCGCCATCAAGATCCTCCCCGCAGCCATCGCCTCCGATCCCATGCGCCTGCAGCGCTTCGAGCAGGAAGCACGCACCGTCGCCGCGCTCAATCATCCCAACGTTCTCGCCGTCTACGACGTCGGCGTGCAGCAGGAGACGCCTTATCTCGTCATGGAGTTGCTGGAGGGCGAGACCTTGCGCGAGCGTCTCAACCGCGGCCCGCTCGGCGTTCGCAAGGCGGTCGAGACCGGTCTGCAGGTCGCGCACGGTCTGGCGGCTGCGCACGAGCGCGGCATCGTGCATCGCGATCTCAAGCCGGAAAACGTCTTCCTCACCAAAGACGGCCACACCAAGCTGCTCGACTTCGGACTTGCCAAGGCGAATGTCGGCGCGGCAAAGGCCAAGGCATCGGGCGGGATGTCCGATGTCACCATGGCGACGGTGCAGACGCTGCAGACCGAGCCCGGCATGGTGATGGGCACTGCGCCCTATATGGCTCCGGAGCAAGTGCGCGGCGAGCCGGTCGACCATCGCGCCGATATCTTCAGCTTCGGCGCCGTGCTCTATGAGATGCTCTGCGGCAAACCCGCGTTCTGCGGCGACACCGCAGTCGAAGTCATGAACGCGGTGCTGAAGAGCGACCCTCCGGAATTCGACGTCGAGCAGATTAAAGTTCCTCCCGCGCTCGATCGCATCGTGCGGCACTGCCTGGAGAAGAGTCCTGCCGACCGCTTTCAGTCGGCGCGCGATCTCACGTTCGCACTGGGCGCGCTCTCGGGATCCGAGTCTAGTCCTGCACTGCGTGCGCAAGTAGCGCCGCATCGCTGGTCGCTGTGGACAACGGCGATTGCCGGGCTGGTCGTGGCGGGCGTTGTCGCAGGCGCTTTACTGCTCTTCCGGCACCAGACGCCAAAGCCGCGCATGGAGTTCGCCATCACCGTTCCTGGCGAAGTTGGCCAAATCGCCATTTCGCCCGATGGAACCATGCTGGCCTACGTCGCCATCGACGAAGACACCGGCGAGGGCGTGCTCTACGTGCAGCCCATCGGCTCGTCTCATGCCAGTCGATTGGAAGGCACCGAGGGCGCTGCTTATCCCTTCTGGTCGCCGCGCGATGATTACGTCGGCTTCTTCGCGCAGGGCAAGCTGAAGAAGGTTCCGGCGACCGGCGGCGCGCCGCAGGTGCTGGCTGCGGCCATTCAGCCTCGCGGAGGCAGTTGGAGCAAGAAGGACGTCATCATCTACGCTCCCGAAGCCGGCGGTCCGCTGTGGCGCATCGACGCCGATGGAACCGATGGCGAGGTACTCACCGACAAGATATTCGCTCCGGCAACCGACTCCACCCATCGCTGGCCGGTGTTCCTGCCCGACGGTGATCACTTTCTCTTCTGGTGTGGCAATTACAGCGAGAGTCCCGACGACCAAACCAGTGGAATCTACATGGGCTCGCTCAGCAAGCATCAGCAGAAGCAGCTGCTGGTCCTGGTCTGGTCCAATCCCGGCTATGCCAGGAATCGTCTGTTCTACGTCGACTCCAAAGGCATGCTGGTCCAAGTCGCACTCGATCCCGACACTGCCAAGGTCGAAGGCAAGCCTCAGATCGTCACCAGCCAGGTCGGGCGTCATCCGTCCACCTTGTGGGGCGCGTTCACCGTAGCCCTGAACGATACCGTCATCCTTCATCAAGGCACTGGCTCGTCGTTGTCGCAGCTCACCTGGTACGACCGCTCCGGCAAAGAGCTGGGGCGCGTCGGCGAAGTCGGCATCCTCGCTAATCCCAGCCTTTCGCCCGACGGACATCGAGTAGCATTCGATGTGGCCGACCCCAAGGCCAAGAATATCGACGTCTGGGTCCACGACCTTCCGCACAACGCCTCGACGCGCTTCACGTTCGATCCGGCCGAAGAAAGCACCGGCGTGTGGTCGCGCGACGGGAAGACGATCGCCTATCGTTCCGCCGCCAAGGAGGAGGTCCTGCGGCTGAAAGACTCCAGCGGCTACCAGGCCGATCGCGGTCTGGCAGCTCCGCCTCCCAACATCGTCGACATCGCGCCGAATTCGTTCACCGCTGACGATCAGGACTTGATCGCCACCGGCATGATCACAACCGGTGGCACGGCTCTGGAGATCGCCTCGCTCAAGGATAAGAAGGTCTCGCCGCTGCTTCCCGGCCGCGGCAACAAGTCCGACGGCCAGATCTCGCCCGACGGCAAGTGGCTGGCCTACGAATCCGACGAAACCGGCGAGTGGGAAGTTTACATCGCACCCTATCCCGGCACCGGAGGCAAGCTGCAGGCTTCGCGCGGCGGCGGCAAAGAGCCTCGCTGGCGCGGAGATGGCAAAGAGATCTTCTATCTCGATCCCCAGGGCAACATCGTCGCCGTCGGGGTCAACGGCGAAGGCACGCTGGCAGCTGGCGCTCCGACGATTCTGTTTCAGGCCCATGCGCGGCCGTCAGTCTCCTCGAGCGACATCTTCAATTATGACGTGACGTCTGATGGCCAGCGCTTTATCGTCGACCGTTACGTGAAACCGGCGCAAACCCCGCCGTTGAGCATCATCCTGAATGCCACCAGTCCCGGAGGGTAGATAGTGCGGCGCTTTGGGACGCTAACCTGGGCTGCAAATCCTGTCGCCGGTCTTGCATCCAATCTTTGTTGATAAACTGGAGTTCCACCTCGTCCTTCGCACCCGCGTCGAAAAATCTTCGGTAGACACTGGATGAAAACCGCTCAAGTCGCACTGCTTGTTTTCTCGCTTAGCGCCCCGATCCTGGCGCAATCGCCAGCACCGGCCCCAGCGCCACCTGGACCTCCCGCTGGCAGCGTCTCGATGACTGCGATCCTGCCGCAGCTGGATCGCCTGCAATCCGCCGCCTCGCAAGCCAACTCCGATCTCGCTTACATGCGCATCGAGAAATGGAAGGCTGACGCCAACTCCAGGCAACAGGCGCAAGCCAACGCCGACGCCATTCAGCGCAACCTGGCCCAAGCCTTGCCCGCCCTGATCGGCGCGGTCCGCAGCGCGCCCCAGGACGTCAACGCCGAGTTCAAGCTCTATCGCAATCTCAACGTGCTGTATGACGTCTTCGCCTCGCTGACCGAATCGGCCGGCGCCTTCGGCCCGCGCAGCGATTACGACACCCTCGCCCGGCAACTGGCCGTAATCGATTCCGTCCGGCGCAATCTTGCCGATAGCCTGGAGAACCTCACCGCTGCGACTCAGTCGGAGATCAACCAGCTCCGCACGCAGGTGCAAACCCTGCAGCAGAAAGCCGCTGCAACCCCGCCACCGCCTCCCAAGAAAGTGATCGTCGACGACACCGAGCCGGCAAAGAAGACAACCACGCACAAGAAAAAGCCCCCACCGTCGGCCACCCAGGATTCCAGCGGCTCCAGCTCCTCGTCGAGCACGAGCTCCGGTAATTCCGCGACGGCTCCTGCTAAGCAGCAATGATCGAAACCATCGCGACTTTGGGTACAGGAAACCCGTTTGACAGTGTCATCCTGAACGCAGCGAGCCAACCGGCGAACGGAGCCGACGGAGCCCTATAGCCTCCGAAAACCTCCATTGCCATGCCCGAGGGACTTGCTTTTCATCCCTGGTAGCTACAACTTGACCTTCCCTTCGCTGCCATCTATCCCGCAATTCCTGGAACATTTCCGGCCCGCCTGGGGTCTAACTCACTAGTCCTGCCTTGGGTCGAGGCATCCGTCTATGCCCCGCCGAAGTGGGACTAATAGCGCTGACATTGCGTCGAGCGCCGTTTCCATGGTTGTTGCGGGTCGCGAAAGAAATTATTATTGAGGTGCCTGCCAGTGGCGGGAGTAACAACATTGAGTGACCTCGCAAGTGCGCTGAGCGTTCGCACGGAGGAAGCGTCGATTGTGGCCGAATTGAAGGCCGGATCGGAGGCCGCTTTCTCGTGGCTCATCGCGCACTACAACCAGCCCGTTTATAACCTCGTCTACCGCACTCTGGACGATCCGTCCGACGCTGCCGATACGACGCAGGAAGTCTTTATCAAGGTGTTCCGCGGGATCAAGAGCTTCAACGCCGATTCCAGCCTGAAGACCTGGATCTACCGGATCGCGCTGCATGAAGCTTCGAATCGCCGGCGCTGGTGGTTTCGCCATAAGTTCCGCGAGACCCCCATCGAGCCCAGTTTCCTGCGTGACGACAGCGGCCATTTTTCCTGCACGGGGGACAGGCTGGTGGACGAAGGCAAGTCTCCTCTGGAGAACGTCTACGACGACGAACTCCGCGTGCGGGTCGAGACCGAGCTGAAAGCGTTAGCCGAACCCTATCGCACTACTGTGATCTTGCGCGACATTGAAGAGTTATCGTACGAACAGATCGCCGAGGTCATGCAAACTTCGCTGGGAACGGTGAAGTCGCGGCTGGTGCGCGGGCGAGAGGCGCTGCGCAAGCGTCTGCAGCGGCATCTTGCCGCATTTGGAATGGAAACGGGCGAAGGAGACAAGAATCGGCGCGGCGGTTTGATCGGCAGTCATAAAGTTGAGGTCACTCCATGACGTGCTCAGTTGCGAAGGGGCTCATGTCGTCTTACCTGGATGGTGCGGTCACCCGCAGCCAGATGGCCCAGATGGACGAACACCTGCGCGCCTGCGTCGAATGTGCCGTTCGCTTTGCGGCGGTGCAGCGAACTCAGTTGCTGGTCAGCTCGCTGGGACGCAAGACCGCTCCTCCCGATCTCGCCCTGCAGCTGCGCGTGGCGCTCTCGCAGGAGCTTGCCAACTCGCGCCGCTCGCGCTGGGAGCGGCTGCTGGTGCGCTGGGAGAACGCCTTCAACGCGGTTATGGTTCCGGCCACTGCCGGCACGCTTACCACCCTGCTGGTCTTTGGCGTTCTGATGAGTGTTCTCTGGCCGGCTCAGGTGCGCGCCTCGAACGACGTGCCTACCATGCTGTACACCCCGGCTGAGCTGAAGTCCACTCCGTTCGAGCTGTCCATGGGCATCGCCAACGCAGATTCGCTGGTGGTGGAAGCCTATGTGGGAGCGGACGGCCGCGTGCTGGATTACCGCATCCTCTCTGCCCCGGAAGATGCGCAGGCTATTTTGCCGCAGCTGAAGAACATGCTGATCTTCACCACGTTCAATCCGGCCACCGCCTTTGGCCAGCCAACCTCCAGCCACGTCATCCTCACCTTCTCCAAGGTGCAGGTGAAGGGCTAGCTGGAATAGAGCTGCCATTTGGCGTTTCGGCTGACGTTTGCGCGCCCCATTCCGACCTCGTAAACTGGAGTCATCGCTTTACCTTAGCCTCGTGCACTCGTCCGCACCGATTGCTAAGTGCTGATTGCTGACTCCGTGGAGCCTTCTCTGCCTCTCGTCCGCATACTTGTCTGGACCGCCGTGCTCGCCTCGCTGAGCCTCGCCGCCGCCGCTCAGTCCAAGGCCACACTCGACGACAACGAAACCCTGTTTAGCGTAGTTGCGGCAATGAACGTTTGCGGCTACGACCAGGAGCTGGAACAATCGTCGCCGGTCCGCGCCGAAGTTCGAGCCGACCTCGTTGAGGCCAGCAAGTCTCCCGCGGTCGCCGGCGCAGCCGCGCAGATGTGCCGCTTCTACAACGACCATCGCATGGGCGGCGCGGCGCATGATCTCGCCGAGTACGTCTCGCTGGCACTCAATCTTGGTCCGCCTCCCGACTTCGCTCCTAAGATGAAAGAAGCCGATCTGCCGCCGGACGCCACGTATATTCTCGGATTCACTCCCCTGCTGCAGATCTACTACAAGGCGGCCAATCTGCACGCCATATGGCTGAAGCATCAGCCCGAATACCTGGCGCTGATCGACCAATATCACGCACCGGTGGCGCAGATGATCACAACTACCGATAACTATCTGCGCATGCCGATGTCGGGCTACGCCGGCCGCAGCTTCACCGTTTATCTTGAACCGATGAGCGCGCCCGGCCAGGTCAACTCCCGCAATTATCTTCAAGACTATTACTACCTGGTGGTTTCTCCCGCAGGCGACAACATCCACATGGATGCCCTGCGCCACACCTATCTGCATTTCGCGTTGGACCCGCTCATCGCCAGGCGCGCTACCTCACTTGAGCGCCTGCAGCCAATCCTGAAATCCGTGCAAACCGCGCCCATGGCGGAGGAGTACAAGACGGACGTTGGTCTGCTTGTCATCGAGTGCCTGATTCGCGCCATCGAAGCCCGCACCCCGGCCGATCCCAAACTCTCGGACAAAGATCGCTTTGCGCTGGTGCAGCGCGACGAGGCAGAAGGTTTCGTACTGACCGGCTACTTTTACAATGAGCTGCGCGACTTCGAGAAAGCGAATATCGGGCTGCAGGACGCCTTCCCTAACTGGTTGCACGAAGTGGATGTGCCGCACGAGAAGAAGCGTGCCGGCGAAATCGCTTTTGCCAGCCAAGCCGAACCCGAAGTGATGCAGGCCGCGCGTCGTGCGCCGCTGAAGAAAATCGATTTGGCGGAACAGGCCTTAGCCAGCGGCAATCCGACCGAAGCCGGCAAGCTGGCGCAACAAAGCTTGCAGGCCAATGAAGACCCGGCACGCGCTTACTTCGTGCTGGCCAAGGTCGCCAGCTTTGGCGGCGACATGCAGAGTGCGCAGACCGATTTCCAGAAGGCAATTGACGCGCAGAAAGATCCGGCAAAGGATCCTCACGTGGCAGCCTGGTCTCACATCTATCTCGGACGTATTCTGGATTTGCAGGGAGAGCGTGACGACGCCGTCGCGCAATACAAAGCGGCGCTCGCCATCTCTGAGGTGCCGCCTGATGCCAAAACTGCTGCCGAACATGGCCTGCAGCAACCGTATGAACCGCCGACAGCCAAGCATCAGGATCAGGACCAATAGCATCGCATCGCCTAGTACCTGGCTGGCTGGTTATAGAGAAAGGAACGGAATCATGAGATTAACCGCAATCATTGCAACTGTGCTGTTCACCGCGGTCGCGTCCTATGCGCAAACCGCGACGCCTCAGACCCAGACGCCGTCTCAGGGCGCCACGGCGCAGTCGCCAAGCGGCGCAGCCAACCAGGGTGCCGGCGCCGCGCAGACCCCGGCGCCGCAGCCCGGACACAAGGTCCTGCAAGCAGGGTCGCAGGAGGAGTTGAAGGCCTATCAGGACGCTTTTGCCCTGACCGATCCGGACAAGTTGTTGGCGGCAGCTAACGACTTTTCCACAAAATATCCGAACAGCCAGTTGCGCGCCTCGCTTTACATTCGCGCGATGAACTTATACGCGCAGTCCAATAACAGCGACAAGGTCATCGACTGCGGGCGTCAGGCCATTGCCGCCGATCCCACCAATCCGATTCCTCTTGTACAGGTGGCCTCCGCGCTAGCCGAATCCACTCGCGAGACCGACCTCGATCGCGAGCAGCGCCTGGCGGAAGCGGCCAAGGACGCGCAGGCGGCCATCGACAACATCGATACCGGCCTGGTGCTTCCCGCCAATGCCGATCCGGCGCGAGTTGATGCTGCCAAGAAAAGCATCCTTACCATGGCGTACGACACGCTTGGCATGGTCGACCTCAGCAAGAAGGATTACGCGTCCGCTATTACCAGCCTGCAGAAAGCCATCTCCGAGAGTTCGGGCAATCCCGAGGCGGTGCTGTATCTGCGGCTTTCCGTTGCCCAGGACAACCTGAAGCAATATCCGCAAGCACTGGACTCCGCGAACAAAGCAGTGCAATATTCCAAGGACGGTCAGGTACAGAATTTGGCGAAGATGCAGCAGGCGCGTCTGCAAAAGCTGATGAGCGCCCAATCGCCTGCCGGCAGCGCCGCACCTTCGCCTGCTCCTGCGTCAGGGGCACAGCCGAACCCGGCGCCGGGAGCGCAACCCAATTCGTCACCGGCTGCGACATCACCGAGTAACCCGCATTGAGACAGACTCGTCGCGATGCGCTAAACGAAGATGAAATCCCCTGGCCATGACATCGCTGCGTTGGAGGAAGTGCTCGGACACGTTTTTCGCGATCGCAACTTTCTTTGTCAGGCCCTCACCCATGCCTCGTACGCTCGCGAATTGGAGGCGCAAAACGCCTCCGGCGGCTTGTCCGCGGTCGAATTCGATAACGAGCAGATGGAGTTCCTGGGAGACGCCGTGCTCTCCTTTGTGGTCAGCCAGGAACTCTTTCGCCGTTTTCCCGAATACCAGGAGGGTGAGCTTTCGAAGCTTCGCGCCCATATCGTCAGCGCGCGTCGGCTGCTGCAGCCGGCACATGAACTAAAGATCGGCCATTATCTTCGCCTCGGTCGCGGTGAGGAGCGCAGCGGCGGGCGCAACAAGAGCGCGTTGCTGGTCAATGCTCTCGAAGCCATCATCGCCGCGCTTTTTCTCGATGCCGGACTTGAGGTCGCCCATCGGTTCATCCTGCGGAACATTCTTGAGCCCGAGCTCGCCGAGGTCCAAAAACAGGGCGGTGAGAAGCTTCCCGTCATGGACTACAAATCGGCTTTGCAGGAGGCCATTCACGCCAGCGGACGGGCTCCTGCTCGCTATGTCATGGTCAAGGAAGAAGGCCCGGATCACCGCAAGACGTTCACCATGGAAGCTCACATCCCCGCAACTCCCGCCGGGGACGACGCTTTCGTCTGCCGCAGTGAAGGCAGTACCAAGAAAGCCGCCGAACAAGCCGCCGCGCGCCTGGCTTGGGAACGTCTACAATCGTTAGAAAGAAGTTCCGCAGCGAAACGCCCTGCTGCGGACGCCGAGCATATTGAGCCGTCATGAGTGAAGTGGGTACCCAGGTCCATGCAACCCCAGTCGAGCAGCAGCCAGTGTTAGCTACGCCTCCGCACCGCGATCGCAGCATGCTGCTCTCCCTGCAATCGCTGGTCGGGACCATCGTTATCGCAATCTTCGTCATCACCTTCGCCGTGCAGGCGTTCCAGATTCCATCGGAATCGATGGAGAGCACCCTCCTCATCGGTGACTACCTGCTGGTGGACAAAGCGCATTACGGCCACTCGGGTATCTGGAACCGGCTTATGCCCTATCGCCCGATCCAGCGGCAGGACATCATCGTCTTTCGCTATCCTGTCAATCCCAAACAGCACTTCGTAAAGCGTGTAGTCGCAATACCCGGCGACCACATACGTCTCATCAACAAGCACGTCTATGTCAATGGAGTTCGCCAGGACGATGCCTATGCGACCTTCAATTGGTCTTGGCGTGATCGCTTCCGCGACAACTTTCCCGATGGCGGCGTTTACGGCGAAAGGATTTCGGCGAAGTGGTATTCGCAAATGCAGAAGCTGATGGAAGATGGCGAGTTGATCGTGCCCGAAGGCTGTTATTTCGCCCTCGGCGACAATCGCGACGATAGTTATGACTCGCGCTATTGGGGCTTCGTCCCCGCGGAGAACGTCGTCGGGCGACCCCTGGTGATCTACTGGTCGATGGACCGGGCCAACGCCGCCGTAGCGCACGGTCTCCCGTCTGATAAACTTTCCAATCTGACGCTGAATGTGACCGAGATGTTCAACAGCTTGCGTTGGCATCGCATGTTGCACATCCCGCAATGATCGGCGCTTGGAAGGGGCGCAGCTTAAGCTGCGCCGTCGCGGGTGTCATTCTATTTGTCATCCCCAGGAGGGCTTGAGCCCGACGTTGGATCGGTAGTCCGCCCGAGAGTGATTAGCTCAGCGCGTAAGCGCTGGGCTCAGAACGCCAAATGAAATTCGGGTCCCGGCAGGGACGGCATGGTTACAAACTCGCAAGGAACCTCAATTTTGCCTACGACTAAGAAACCCGTGAAGGCCGCTCCGGACAAGGCACCCGACGCCAAACCGCCCAAGACGGAACAATCTGAAACGCCCGAGAAGCGCAAGGAAACTACCGCTGAATTCATCGCTTCGATCGCCGTCGTTTTGGTCACCGGCCTGTTCATCATTACTTTTACTCTGCAGGCCTTCACCATTCCCTCCAGCTCGATGGAGAACACGCTGCTCATCGGCGATC
>JASHXK010000314.1 GCA_030043575.1 Terriglobales bacterium | reverse complement strand
TGGGAGCTGAGTCCCGGCAATGGAGGCTGGAGCTTTTCGGTGCTTTACGCCTTCACCGGGGCCGGAGGTCCGGCAGGCGGGTTGCTTATGGATGGCTCCGGCAACCTGTATGGCGCCACAACGTATCAGGGCGCTTACAATTACGGAACCGTCTTCAAGCTGAGTCCCGGCAATGGCGGGTGGAACTATACCCTGCTCTATAGCTTTACCGGGGGCAGCGATGGTGGAGCGCCCGGCAGCGACCTCGTCATGGATTCCGCGGGAAACCTGTTCGGGGCAGCGAGCACCGGCGGCTCACAAGACTGCCCTAGCGGCTGCGGTACGGTGTGGGAGATCACGCCGTAAAGCAGTGGCCGATAGTGGAGCCTGGTTCGCATAGGAGGTCTAGCATGACGCGCTCAGAAGAGAGCTGGAGATTAGTTATCGCCCGGCTGGCGGGAATGGCCGCTCTTTCTATCCTGCTGGTGACAGCGATCACGGCCCGGGCCCAAACCTTCACTGTACTTCACAACTTCAGTGGGCCGGACGGGCAGTTCCCACGCGCCGGCTTAACCATGGATCAAGCCGGAAATCTCTACGGCACAACCCTTATGGGCGGCAATATCGAAGGCGGAGAGTGTACCTCCGGCTGCGGTACCGTGTTCCAGCTTAAGCACGAGGGTTCCGGCTGGATCTTAAATCCGCTCTACGCCTTTGGCGCTCCACCCGACGGAAACTTTCCCCAAGCCAGAGTGATCATCGGCCCGGATGGCAACCTCTATGGCACAACCACGTCCGGGGGAACTGTCGGCTATGGCACTGTCTTCAAACTAAGTCCTCCACCCAATGCTTGCGAGTCCGCGCTCTGCCCATGGAGGGAAACCGTTTTGCATTCGTTTCAAGGAGGCAGCGATGGCGCGATGCCCCAGTTGGGCGACCTGGTCTTTGACCAGCAGGGCAACCTCTACGGAACCACGCCATACGGCGGCCCGGGCGGCGCTGGCGTTGTTTACCAGTTGACGCCCTCCGGCGGCGGCTGGACGGAAAGCATTCTTTATCAATTCGGAGAAAATGGCGAACAGCCTTTCGCCGGCCTGATTTTCGACACTGCGGGAAATCTTTACGGCGTTACGGCTTTGGGCGGGGCCCACGGTGGCGGCACTGCTTACAAGATGACCCCGTCGGGAAGCGGCTGGACCTTGAGTGTCATCTACAATTTCGCCGCAAGTGGCAGCGTTCCTTATGGAGGCTTGATCTTCGACCAGGCCGGCAACCTCTATGGAACCACAACCGCCGCCGCGGGTGGTACTGCCATGGTGTATGAGTTGACACCCACCGACGGCGCTTGGACGCTCAACCAGCTTTACTCCTTCGCCACAGGTGAAGAGTCCCTTGCCAAGCTGGCCATGGATGCGTCGGGGAGGCTCTACGGCACGTTTTTCGAGGGTCAGGAGGTTTTTCAGCTGACCCTCTCTGACGGCCAGTGGACGAAGACCGGCTTCAGCGGCAGCGCCGGTTCCACGGAGTATGGCAACGTGATTCTCGACGCCAGCGGGAATGTCTATGGCACGGCGCAGGACGGTGGAACGGATGACGATGGCGTCGTCTTCGAGATCACGCCGTAAGGCAGTGTTTAGTGGCTAGTAGTTAGTGGCTACTTGTCAGTGGTCGGTTGTCGGTTGAGATATCGGAATGATTTGCGCCCACAATGTGGGACACACATGGATTACGCGGAGCTGGGCGGGACTGTAGTTCGCGAAGGAGAATTGTTATGACGCGCTCAGAGCAGTATCGCAGCTTAGGATTCGCACGGCTGGCAGCGCTCGCGGTTTTTTTGACACTGGTATTGACGGTCGTCACAGCTCAGGCACAAACCTTGACCGTCCTGCACGAGTTTACCGGCGGGGCGGATGGTGGTGGCCCCGTGGCTGGGCTGGCCCTGGATTCGGGGGGAAATCTCTACGGCACCACGGTCTCCGGTGGAACCGGCGGGGCCTGCGAGTTCGGCCAGTGCGGAGTTGCCTTCCGCATTTCGCACCGCGGCTCGGTGGAGACGCCGATCTATACCTTCAAAGGCGAGCCCAATGATGGCGAATCTCCGTATGCCCGCGTGATCTTCGGTCCGGACGGCGCGCTCTACGGCACTACTTTCGCGGGTGGAACAGGCTCGTGTATCGGCGGTGGCGGCGGTTGCGGTACGGTCTTCAAGCTTCAGCCTCCGCCCACATTCTGCGCCAGCTTTAATTGTCCGTGGCAGGAAACTATCCTGCATAGCTTCACCTCATCGGCCGATGGCGTGTTTCCGCTGGCGGAAGTCGTCTTCGATGCCGCCGGCAACCTTTACGGCACGACCAGGTCAGGTGGAACCGGACCTTGCAACTACGGCTCCTATAGTGGCTGCGGCACGGTCTTCGAACTGACCCCAAACAGCAACGGGACATGGACCAAGAGCACCCTGTACTCGTTTCAGGGCGGGGCAAATGATGGCATCGACCCCGAGTCGGCGCTGGTCTTTGACCAGGCCGGCAACCTGTACGGCACCACGGTGTTTGGGGCGGGCACGGGCTGTGAACTCAATAACGGTTGCGGCATAGTCTTCAAGCTGACGCCCTCCGGCTCAGGCTGGGCCGAGACGGTCCTCCACATCTTCACCGACGGTGCCGATGGCGGTGAGCCGGTTGGCGGCGTCATCTTCGACGGTCAGGGCAATCTGTATGGCGGCGCCTCCGCCGGCCCGGGAGAATTCGGCCTTGGCACGATCTTCGAATTGTCGCCGCAGCAAGGCGGTGGCTGGAGCTTCAATGTGCTTTACACGCTTGGCGACGGAGAGGCGGACTACCCCAACCCGCTGACCATCGATGCAGCCGGCAACCTCTACTGGTCCGGCGGAAATGGCGGCGTTGGAAGCGGCGCGGTCGGCACCCTGGCTTACTCCAGCGGCCAGTGGAGCTATACCACGCTGTACAGTTTCGCCGCCGATGGCAGCCAAGGCGACTTCCCTTCAGGCAAAGTCGTGCTCGACGCCCAGGGAAACATCTACGGCACCAATTCCGCGGGCCCATATCCATCTCCAGACGCAGGCACGGTGTGGGAGCTCACGCCGTAGGACACTTGTCAGTGACCGGTGGTCAGTTGTCAACAGGGTCGGTACCACAAATTATTGGAGGTGTGCCGTGGAGCGTTGCAAGCTGCATTCGAGTCGCAAGTTTTCTTCGTTGCGCTGTGCCGTCGTGGCCGGAGCGCTGGCGCTCTTTTTCCTGGCAGGATCGAGTGCAGCGCCGGCGCAGACCTTCAGCGTGCTGCACGAATTCAGCGGCGGTGCCGACGGAGCCGGGCCGGACGCCGGTTTAACCCCGGACGCAGCCGGCAATTTCTATGGTACGACGGGCAGCGGCGGCAGCACTGGCTGCGGCACCGTGTACAGGCTAGTGCACGGAGGATCTGGCTGGGTTTTCTACCCGATCTATGAGTTCTCCGTCGCCGACGGCGCATTTCTTACGGCGGCCAGGGTCATCTTCGGTCCCGATGGCAGTCTCTACGGCACTACGCAGTACTCCGGCCAGGGAAATTGCGTGGCTGGCGGACTAGGTTATGGCACGGTCTTCAAACTGCAACCTCCGCCCACGTTTTGCCGTTCTGTCACCTGTTATTGGCAATTGACCATTCTGTATACGTTCGCCGGCGGTAGCGACGGAGCGATTCCGTGGAGCGAAGTGGTCTTCGACCCCGCGGGCAACCTCTACGGCACAACCGTTTCAGGCGGAACCGGCTCATGCCAAATGGGCGCTCAGCTGGGCTGCGGCACCGTCTTCAAGCTCACTCGTAATTCTAACGGCACCTGGACTCACTCGGTGCTCTACGAATTCCAGGGCAGCCCGAACGATGGCAGCGCTCCCTTCGCGGGCCTGACGCTCGACGGCGCCGGCAACCTGTACGGCACGCTGGATGCCGGCGGCTCCTGCCAAGGCTGCGGCGCCGTGTTTGAGTTGTCTCCCTCTGGCTCGGGCTGGAATGAGGCCATCCTGCATTTCTTCGATGGCGCTGCCGGCGGGGGCGAACCCTATGGCGGCTTGATCTTCGACGCTTCCGGCAATCTTTACGGCGCGACCTCGTACGGCGGCGCGGGCGACTACGGAACGGTCTATGAACTGACTCCGCAGCAGGGAAGTTGGAGCTTCAACCAGATCTACAGCTTCGCAGTGAACCAGGCAAATGATCCGTATTCCCGGCTGACTTTCGACGCCGCCGGCAATCTCTACGGCTCCTCGTTCTTTGGAGGAACCAATGGCGGACAAGGCACAATCTACGAGCTGACTCCCTCCAATGGTTCTTGGAATTACACCGAGCTGCACGGTTTCGATCTCATCGGCAGTGACGGCGGCAACCCGTACGGCGCTGTGGTGGTCGATTCCAGCGGACACGTCTACGGCACCGCGTCGTCCGGTCCGTATCCATCGCCGGACGCCGGAGTGATCTTTGAGATCACGCCATAAGGCAGCGGTTAGCGGTCCGTTTCCAGAGGCCAGTGAATCTGGGTTACGTCGTGGCAATTCGCAATCGCTTTGCAAGGAGGATCACATATGGCGCGAGCAAGGAAATTCTATCGATCGGTGGCGATCGTCAGCACATTGTTTTTTCTGTCCGTGATCGCACCGGCACAAACCCTCACCGTCCTGCACAGCTTCAGCGGCGGATTGGACGGCGCATACCCCTACGTTGGACTTTCCATGGATCACGCAGGGAATCTGTATGGAGCGGCTACCTATGGCGGATTTCTGGGTAACGACTGCAACCAGACCGATGGCTGCGGCACGGTCTTTGAGCTGGCCCGGCAAGGCTCAGGCTTCATCTTTCGCCCGTTGTACCAGTTCCAGGGCTATCCCAGTCCCAGCAGCGACGGCGCGAATCCATTGGGGCGCGTCATCATTGGACCTGACGGCGCGCTTTACGGCACCACCGCCTACGGCGGATCGAATACTGCGGGCTGCGAAGATGGCAGCGAGCCCGGCTGCGGCACGGTATTTAAGCTCACGCCTCCGCCCACCATCTGCAAGAGCTTCATTTGCAATTGGCAGGAAACCAGGATTTACAACTTTACCGGTGCACCGGATGGATTCCTGCCGCGGGGTGAAGTAGCGTTCGACGCCGACGGCAATCTTTACGGAGCAACATACTATGGCGGAATGTCCTCTGGTGGAGGCACAGTCTACAAATTGACACCTGCGCAGGGCACCTGGACGCAATCGGTGCTGGCCGCTTTCCCGGCTGGTTCCAATCCCGCCGGCGGGGTGCAGCTGGACCAGGCGGGCAACGTTTATGGCACCACGCAACTTGAGGGCACAGTTTTCCAACTGGTTCCTTCCGGCTCGGGTTGGACGCTTAACGATCTTTACAATTTTCAGGTTGGCAGCGGGGGATTCGATCTCCTGGCCGGGGTAATCGTTGGCCCAGGCGGGAACTTGTACGGTGGCACCGTTGATGGAGCGCCGAATGGTGATGCCGTCCTCTACGCGGTCAGCCCTTCCGATGGAGGATGGGCATTCAACGCTCTCTACACGTTTACTCAGTCATTCGGCGGCGGTCCGGGCGGCAATCTGGTGATGGATTCCGCCGGCAACCTCTACGGAACAACCATAGGCGATAGCGAAGATCAGATCTACGGCAATGTTTTCAAGCTGACGCCCTCCAACGGCGGATGGACTTACACCGATCTGTACGATTTCGCCGGCGGCAGCGACGGTAGCTACCCCTACAGCAACATCGTGATTGACTCTGCCGGGAATCTTTACGGCACGGCATTAACGGGCGGAGCAAACGGCTATGGCGTGGTGTGGGAGCTCACGCCGTAAGACAG
>JASHXK010000313.1 GCA_030043575.1 Terriglobales bacterium | reverse complement strand
ACGCTTTGTGAGATCGATGACAGACACATTGGCCGAGCCGGAGTTGGCAACGTAAGCACGCTTGCCGTCCGACGAGACGGAGACGTAATACGGCCTGGCGTGAACGCCGATCACCGCGACTTGCTGGTTGGTCTCGGCATTGATGATACTGACATTGCTGGAGTCGGCGTTGGCGACGTAGATCTCGTTACGAGTAGGGCTGGTGGCAATGCCCGTAGGACCGGCGCCCACGGTGATGGTCTTCACGTTGCGAAGCTGCAGCAGATCGATGACGCTGACGGAATTGCTCTTGCCGTTGCTGACATAAGCGTACTCGTGATAGCCGGGAGCAACTGTGGGACGCTGATGGCAGGCGGTCGTCAGCAATGCGATGCAGATGGCGAGTCGGCGAGGGAGCGAGGCAAGCATCATCAGCGGGATGATTGTAATGGATGGAGTGGCCGGATCGGTTGCGGAGATTACCTCAGCGGCTAAAGCCGAGCTTCTGAGCCGAGGCTCTTTAATGCACGCCTGGAAGGCGTGCTCCACCCGCTTGCCTTCAGCCGCCGCTACTATCGCGCGGCGGCGCTTCCGGCAGTTTGTCGCGCGGCGGGATTGGCGACAGGCTCGGCTACGGAGCGGCCAAGCACCTGCGCGATCTGTCGCACCTCGTTCATGAGTTGAACGAACTGATCCGGATAGAGCGACTGCTTGCCGTCGCTGAGGGCGCGATCGGGATCGGGATGCACCTCAATGATGAGGCCATCGGCGCCCACGGCAACGGCGGCGCGCGACAGCGGCGTGACCTTGTTGCGCTTGCCGGTGCCGTGGCTGGGATCGACGATGATGGGCAGATGACTGAGCCGCTGCACCGCAGGCACCACGCTGAGGTCGAGCGTGTTGCGCGTGTGGTCGGCGAAGGTGCGCACGCCGCGCTCGCAGAGCACGACGTTGTAGTTACCTTCGCTCATGATGTACTCGGCCGCCATGAGGAACTCTTCCAGCGTGGCGGCAATGCCGCGCTTGAGCAGCACGGGCTTGCGCGAGCGTCCGGCGCGCTTGAGCAGCGAGAAGTTCTGCATGTTGCGCGCGCCGATCTGGATCATGTCGGCGTACTTCTCCACAAGGTCGAGCGATTCGTTGTCGACCGCTTCGGTGACGATGAGCAGGCCAAAGCGATCGCGAATCTCAGCGAGGATCTTGAGGCCGTCTTCGGCGAGACCCTGGAACGAGTACGGCGAGGTGCGCGGCTTGTAGGCTCCGCCGCGGAAGAAGCGCGCACCGGCGCGGGCAACATGCTCGGCGGTGGTGAAGGCCTGGTCGCGGCTTTCGATGGCGCAGGGACCGGCCATAACGGCAACTTCGTCGCCGCCGACCGTAGCATCGGAGTTGGCGAAGCGCACCACCGTGTCTTCTTCCTTAAGATCGCGGCTCACCAGCTTGTAGGGTTTGCTGACGCGGATGACTTCCTGCACACCTGACATTTCGTCGAAGGTACCGGGATCGAGTTCGGTCTCGTTGCCGGTGATGCCGATGGCGGTGCGCTGCGCTCCTGGCATGGAGTGCGCGCGGAAGCCCAGACTCTCGATTCGTGCGCATACCTGGCGCACATCCTCTTCGGTCGCGTGCGCCTTCATGACAATCAGCATGGGAGACCCCTTGTGGTGGTCCTAGTGTACCGTTGCCGGATGGGCGGCGGCAATGCGACGGCCTCAGCGCACGTGATTGGGTGGGGCACGCCTTTGAGGCGTGCATATGTCGGCGTGCGTAACGATCTGACAAAGTACCGACAAGACTGGTCAAGCACTCATCATCTCCAGCAGCTTGAGGACCGTGGCCCAGTTGCGGGCGGTCGCAACCGTCAAGAGCTTGGAGTCGAAGTATGCGCTGGAGAGTTTCGAGCGGCCCATGCCATTAGGGAGATGCAGGTAGATTTCGCGGCCAACTACCTTGAAGCGATCGCCGGGCGAGCGATCGGGATCGAGGCTCTTGATGGCTGCTGCGCTTGGCTGATCGGCGAGGAAGTAGACGTGTCGCGTGATCTCTGGCATTCCGGCTTTCAGGAAGGGATTGTTGCGGAGGACCTTTTGCATCTCCTCACGATTGCGCAGAACAATGGGTGCAGAAAATCCAAAGCGGTCCTCAATTTTCCTGCCAAGAAGATCGGGAAGGCCCTTCGCAACCTTCGGCGGCGCAGCGAAGACCACGTTGCCGCTCTGGATGTAGCTGCGCACGTTGACGCACTTGGCATCGGTGAACATCTCGACCAGTTGCTTCATCGGCAGGATGTGCTTGCCGCCGACGTTGATGCCGCGCAGCAAGGCGACCCAGATGTTGTTTACCGAGTCCATGTGGTTCCGTTGTCCCAGTCGATGCGGTTGCCGTCGGAGCTGATGGTGCCGTCAATGCGCTGGCCGGACCAGGAGGTCGTGATGCGGCGTGAATCGGCAAACGATCCCGTCGCTGTTTGGCCGACTTCGTTCTTCAGCGTGAGATTGCCTTTCTTCTGACGGATAGTGCAACGCAGCGAGCGATTGCCGTCGCGGTACCAGGTGCCGTCGAGATTGGGACGGCGTCCGCCCCCGCCACCGCTGGAGCCGCACCGCATCCAATAGGTGCCGTTGCTCCAGTCGATGCGCAAGCCGTCGGAGCTGAGCGTGCCGCGTACGAATTGCCACTGATCGGCACTGAACTCGGTCTGCTGCATGTTGGTGAAGTGACCGCTCGAGGTGCTTCCCTGCTCGTTGGTAAAGTTGAGGAACGCGCCGTTGTTGCTGATGGAGCAGCGCTTGTTCTTGTCGCCCTGGGCGCAC
>JASHXK010000312.1 GCA_030043575.1 Terriglobales bacterium | reverse complement strand
GATCCGCTGCGCACCAGCGGGAATCTGTACGCTCGTGCTCGGCCCCACCGCGACGACCTTGCTACTGCTGGTGACAACCGTTGCGTTTGGAATCGGCGGCTTGCCCGTGCCGTCAATCAGCGTAGCGCCGACAAACGCAAACGTCCCCGTGCGCCGTCCTGCCATCTTCTGGCTCATCTCGGTGAGGGCTGCCATTTCGTCATGTGCCGCACTGGCCACGAAATTCGAAAGCGCGGATTCGTAGTCCTCACGCACAGCTTCGAAGTGATCGAACTCCGCATCGGTTGAAACCAGAGCAGCGAGATTGTTGCTGCTGTCCATCCACAGCGTCTCCATCCCCCAGATCAGGCCCTGCACGGTGTAGCGCTCCACTCGTACATCATGTCCGCCGATTTGCATCGTTTGCGCGCCACGATCTTGGATCCTTACCGCGCCAATCGGCAGCGTGTCCATTTGTGCAGGCTTCCCGTGGATGCGCCAGTAGCGCATCATCTCCATTTGCACCGCGACCGGCGCGTAACCGGAGATGGTGAAGAACGTTTGCGGCACTGTGGCCGTGCGTGTCTCTTTGTCTTGGCGGATGGTCGCGCTCCCATTGCTAATCGTTACCTCGGCATCGATCGCAGACATCCGGGAAGTTTTTCCATTGATGACGAAACTCTGCGGCACATAGCTGTCCGATGTGCGGAGTGTCGCGGTCAGCGGTACTGGTGTGCCCCGATCAGTGAACTTGAAATCCGTTTTCAAGGTGAGCGTGTTGCCATCAGGCGTAATGGCGTACGACTCCTCGCCGATGGGCTGCTCGAACTTGTGCAGCCGGAACTTGCCGGATTCGGCAGTGGTCGGGGTCTGGGCGATCAGGAGGCACGAGGAAAGGACAATTAGGCAGACACAGAAACGACGAAGACAATTCAAGGGCATGCTCCTTTTATCAATCCGTCAAACTGAATGCAGAACTTGTGGGTGCTCGGAAGCAACCAAAGATTACAACACAGTTAAACGAAAGGCAGTCGTGCGGAGTTCCACCAATCCGGCTATCTCGTAACGACCTGAAAGGATATTAAATGTGGAGCGCGCGTTATGAGGCGCCTGCAAGAGATCTCAATGGAAATCGTGCGAACGCACGTCAGCGTCAGTAACGTCGACCGTATCGGCGTCGTAAGCTTCCCGCATGGGCGCAACCCGTTTTACCTTGACGGAAATAACGCCTTCTTGATTTTGCAAGGTGCCTTCGAGTAGCAGGAATTTCTCTGACAGAATCAGAATGCGGTTCTGCTCGAGAATGTCGGGCGAAATGATGGCATTGCTGATACCGGTCTCATCTTCCAGGCTGAGAAAGACAAATCCTTTCGCCGTGCCTGGCCTCTGGCGCGCGATGATGCATCCCGCGGTCCGAACCTGCCGGCCATGGGGGACGCGGGTCAAATCCAGCGCTGAGAGCACGCCTGCTCGACACAGATCGGCGCGACGATAGGCCATAGGATGCGGACCCACCGTAAGTCCGGTACCGTGAAAATCGGCTACCAGTCGCTCTTCCGGAGTCATGGCTGCCAATGGCGAAGCTTCATCGTTTTCCGAAATTCCTTCCAGCAGTGGCCCGGCAAACCGTGCCGCGCGCTCCACCTGCCACAGCGCGTCGCGGCGATGCAGGCGGAGAGGGGAGACAATGCGCGGGCTGTCTTCAAAATTGTCATCCTGAGCGTAGCGCCCGCGAGGCTTTCCGAGCCACTGACTTTGTGGCTCGGGCGGGCGCGAAGTCGAAGGATCTGCGGTTCGGTATGCAAACTCAGTGTCGTCCCCAATCGAATTGAGCGCTCCAATCGAGGCCAGCAGCACTAGCTCATTGTGGTGCAGCTCTGGAACGCGGTAAGCCAGATCGGAAATCGACTCGAATGGCCGCTTCCTGCGCTCGTGTAAAATCGCCTGCGCAGTATCTTCGCGTAATCCTTTGGCATATCGAAATCCCATGCGAAGGGCAAAATATTTCCTGTCCCACATTGTGGCACTTTCGTCCGGTTCCAGGGTGCATGGCCAGTCCGAACCGGTAATATCCACCGGCCTGACTCGCAGTCCGTGCCGTTGCGCATCTTTCACGATGGTGGAAGGATGGTAGAACCCCATCGGCTGATTGTTCAGCAGCGCAGCGGTGAATGCCGCCAGGTAATGGCACTTGAGCCAGGCGCTGGCATAGGCGATCAGCGCAAAACTCGCGGCGTGCGACTCCGGAAATCCGTATAAAGCAAACGATGTAATTGACAGAACGATCTGCTCTTGCGCTTCTGCTGGAATGCCATTTCGCTGCATGCCTTCGCGCAGTTTAACCTCGATGTCACGCATACGCCGCTCGCTGCGTTTGAAGCCGAAGGCGCGCCGCAGTTCTTCCGCTTCGCCTCCACTGAAGCCGGCCGTAATCATCGCCATGCGCAGCAGTTGTTCCTGAAAAAGCGGCACGCCCAAAGTACGCTGTAGCACAGGTTCCAGAGACGGATGTGGATATTCGATAGCTTGCTTCCCCTGCCGCCGCATCAGAAAAGGGTTTACCATCTGTCCCACAATTGGTCCTGGACGAATGATGGCGACTTGTACCACAATGTCGTAGAAGTTCGTGGGATGCAGCCGCGGCAGGCACGACATTTGTGCACGGCTCTCGATCTGGAACATGCCTACGGTGTCGGCTTTCTGCAGTGTGTCATACACTGTGGGATCATCCGCCGGAAGTTTCGCCAGATCAACCTCCTCGCGATAATGTTTGCTGATCAGCGCGAGGGAGTCTTCCAGCACCGCCATCATGCCGAGTCCAAGCAAATCAACTTTAACAATGCCCATGTCGGCGCAATCTTCCTTGTCCCACTGCACCACTACACGGCCCGGCATTGTGGCCGGCTCGAGCGGAACAATGGAATCCAGTTGCCCCTGGCAAATGACCATTCCGCCGGAGTGTTGTCCCAAATGACGCGGCAGGTCCTGCACGGCCACGCAAAGCTCGAAGAACTTGCGAATGCGGGGATGACGTAGGTCGAAGCCGGCATCGCGAAATTGGCGCTCCAGCGTATCGCCGGGATCTTTGTACTCCCATGAACTCACCAGGCCGGCGAGGCGATCGAGGGTCTCGCCGTCGAAACTAAGAGCCTTGCCTACCTCGCGTGCCGCTGAGCGTCCGCGATAGGTGATGACGTTGGCCGTCATGGCCGCACCTAGCCTGCCATAGCGCTGGTAAACATACTGAATGGCGCGCTCGCGCTGATCACCGCTAGGCAAATCGAGATCGATGTCGGGCCACTCGCCGCGCTCCTCAGACAAAAAGCGTTCGAACAGCAGATCCATGCCTACAGGATCGACTGCGGTAATGCCGAGTGAATAACAAACTGCACTGTTAGCAGCCGAACCGCGCCCCTGCACCAGAATGCCGTTCTCGCGGCAATAGCGAACGATGTCCCACACGATCAGGAAATATCCGGCCAACTTAAGATGTTCGATAAGCGCCAACTCACGTTCGATCTGCCGCTGGGCACGCCGCCACAACTCACTTTGCCCCGGCCGAAGATAACGGTCGCGCGCACCTTCCATCGTGCGTGCTCGCAGAACGGAGTCCATCGTTTCGCCCTCGGATACGGGATAGCGGGGAAATTCATAGCCCAGATCGTTCAACGTGAATTCGAGACGCGAGGACAGCTCCACAGTGTTGGCCGTAGCTTCCCGCAGATCGGCGAAGAGTCGCAGCATCTCATCCGGCGATTTGAGATAACGCTCGCTATTGTGCGCAAGCAGGCGTCCGGCGGTATCGAGTGGGCAGTGATTGCGAATACAGGTAAAAACATCGAGGATTTGACGTTCTTCCGGCTTGGCGTACTGTGCGCCTTGCGTTGCCAGTAACGGCAGGCCTAAGCTGCGCGCGAGTTCCACACACGCCTGATTGCGGGCTTCCTGTGCACGGTTATAGTGGCGCTGCAATTCGACATAAATATTTCCGTGCCCGTAAAGAGCGATCAGTTGCTCTAAAAGCTGTTGGCCGGATTGCATGCCACCAGCTTGCAATGCTTGAGCCAGCGGACCTTCGTCGCCTCCAGTCAGACAAATTAGTCCGCCAGCGTACTCGGCAAGATCGGCCAGGGAAGCGGCCGCTCGCGGCTTTATAAGCTTGTCTTTGTTCGTAAGAGTCCCACTTTGTGGCAGGCTAGTGGGATATTTGGGCGCACGCAGTTTTGTCCGGGTGATAAGACGGCAGAGATTCTGATAGCCTTCGCGTGAAACGCAAAGCAGTGGCAGACGCGGAAGATTCGACGTGCTTGCGCTGCGTGCTAGAAAAGCGACTTCGGCTCCAATATGAGCTTTGATTTTCAGCTTCTTCGCCGCGAGATGGAAACGTGGTGAGCCATAAACGCCATCCCGATCCAGCAAAGCCATCGCGGGCATCTGATGCTGGGCACAGACCTCGGCCAGTTCTTCCGGAACAGAAGCCCCTTCCAGAAAGCTGAACGCGGAGCGAGCATGAAGTTCAACATACATCGCTAGCTAGGTATGCTAATTTTTAATACTTGCATTTAGTCATAGATAGCATCGGCAAACCAGTTGCCTGACGCCACGTCGCGATAAATGCGGTATAGCGCAACATCAGTTTTACTCTTGCCTTCCGAATCACTATTTAGAGTGGCCAGCGCAATGTCCCATTCTTCGCGATCCCAGGAACCTAAGGGTTCTCCAGTTGCTACATCTTGCTTCAGGTTTTCGGTCCACCAATCACCTGACAATCGCCACGGACCAGCCGACCATAAAACCTTGCCCTGTATTTTGGTTCGTTCCGCTTGCTTTCCTGAAACGAGGGTATCGGGGCGCCCTGCCGATAAATGGACCTGAAGCGGGTGTGCGGGCCGTATTATCCTTAAAGCCAGAACCGGATGATTATTGATATCCGACATTGTAGGACTTGCAGCTCCAGGAACGTCACTTGCCGTAACTGTAAAACGGTCGATAAAAAAACTTCCCCGGCGATGGCTATCGAGCAGCCGCGCGATGCCGGCGCGCCGCTCACCTACTACCGCGCTGATTCGCGCCAGAGTGATCTCCAGCCGCTCCGGTTCAGGAGTTACCGGCAGAAACAGACCGCGTTGAGCCGAACGTGGCGGCCCCGGCTCGGCCGTGATCCATACTTTTACGACCGGAGCACCGGGGGGATGGGCTGCCAGTTCCAATTGCAGCAGTTTCAAGAACACTTTGGAATCACGCATGGAAACTGGCAAGCGAAAGGTGCGTTCGAATATCGGGTTGTATCCCACATCGTGGGAGTGAGAGCTTCGCAGTTCATCTACCGTACCTGTTTCTTCATCCGCGATACGCCGCTCCAGCTGCAAACGCAGCCGCAATTCATGCGTGGCAAGAGCTCTGGCCTCCAATCGAGCGCACAATTGCTCAAGCAGGCGATTTAAAACGAACGATAAGGACTCAATCGTTTCAACCGGAGATTCCAGTTCCGTCGCTTCATCGAATTGCGTTAGCGGGGCGCACAACACTAGTGTGCGCGTGCTTTCGCCGCGTGCCAGTCGCCGTAATTGCGCTCCTGTTTCTCCCAATCGCGAAGCCAGTGCATGTTCTGGTAACAAAGCCAAGGTACGAAAATCGCGGACTCCCCATCGCTCAAGAGTATCCAGTAACTGCTCGCGCCGCTTCTCCTTTGCTTGCCGAGATGCCTTGCCGCCGGCCTTCTGCAAAGGAATTTCGAACGCATCCAGCAAGACCTGTAACGGCAACACGCCTAAACGCTGCGCTTCACTTCCAGCGGGAATAATGGTGGTTCCGTTGAATCCACGGGCTGCGTGCATGGCAGCATCCGGGTTGGCGGCGATGGCGATATTGGCGTCGATTCCGACAGCGGCCACCCGCGCCGCCAAATCGCCAGCCATTTTGACAGGCGCACCGTAAAGACGTTCCAGGCCGGTTAGATCGAGCAACAGGGTATCCGAAGCGGTGTCCTCCACGTGCGGAGTGAAGGCATGCGCAATATCGAGCAGGGCGGCATGGGTCGAGGTCTCCTGCTCGGTAGAACGTTGATGCAAGACGGCCAAAGCGGAGCGGCACGCGACATTATCTGCCGCAGATGAGGTTCCGGCGAAAACAGCCGCCTGTAATTTGGTCATGCCCATCTCCATTCCCAATTGGCGCGCTTTTTCGTTCAGCGCAATTACGCGCGCCAATGGCGGCTTACCATCCAAAACAGCGACAGCATGTTCACGCAGCACCGGCTCGACGCGAACAATGGCTTCCACCAGAAAATCGGGAATGTAAATACAAGCAAACATCGCATTCGGCAAATGCAGGATTCACAGCGCAGCGCGCAGTTCAAAGTTAGTGACGGCGGATGGCGGTTTGCGTCGCGTCCACGAACGCAACACCTCGGCGCGAAAATGGATCTCCCGCACTAAAGCGGCATGGCCAACCGCATTTGTTCTTGACAAATAAGCTTGTTGGTTGAGATGTCCTACATTGTAGGACTTTGTTTGGAGACCAAGCTGAACCAGGTCAGAGATGGAAGCTGTATTGGACACAAAGGAAGCTTCAGGCTGTAATTGCAGTACTAACGATGCACAAGTCTTTGCACATGGCTCCTGTTCGACCAACAACAGCACAGTCGCCGTCGGCTCGACTGCGCGACGAAAGCGAAACCACGAAGTAAGTGGCACACGTCGCGCACTTTCTACAGGAACATCGCCGAGATCCAGTACTACCATGCCGAAACCGCCGCTCTGCAAAAGCAAGTCGGTGACTTTCAGAACCTGCTCGAGTGCACTGCCAAACGCAAAGCCGGGATAGGGTTTCATCCCAACAGCATTGCGCTTGACGTTCGCTGTTTGACTGCACTGCACCCATAGCAGTCGCTCCAGATTGACTCCGGCTGTGGCTGCCGATGCAGGATCAAAACTGTCGCTGGCATCCACTAGCGCGCATACCTCCTGTCTGCAAGTTGCGCCGGAGAGAGCCGACAACATTACCCCCGTGCGTCCTGACGAAATCGCACCGGCAATCTCGCTAAGCGCTCCACGCGGCAGACCCCCGGTGAGCACATCGAGGGATGTAATTCCGATCGGAACGGTAAGAGGAATAGTGCGTTCGCGGAACAGCAAAGTGGAAGAAAGACGCTCGCCAAGTGACGACTCGATATGAGCTCGCCGGTTGGAAACAGGGCTTCGAACTGACATCGTGGGCAGAGCAGCAGGCGATGACATGGAGACCTCAGGGCGGGCGAAACAACACGGGGGAAGCAGATAGCTTTCGCTTATTATTCGCCTACAAGTAGGATTGTGCTACGGGCAATATAAGTTGTCAACTCATCGACAGAGAGATTGTTTCGGATCGAGCTTTCCGTCCAATAAACCCAATAGATCAAATTACTTACAGGGTCGATAGTAGGCGGGGCGAAAGCCTTTCTGCTGCGCTTCAGATTGTTTCATGTATTTGCCGGCTTTGGTCGCTCCATACCAATGTGTGCCCGGGCAGTGATACACACCGGTTTTCGTGTTGACCCATACCAGGACATCGGGATTGCCCAGCGTTGTGGAGGGTTCTTGCGAACCAGACGGCTTCGATTGGGCAGTCTGGGGAGCGGAAGTTGGGGCAGATTGCGTCTGCTGCGCGCGCACTGCTGCGGGAATGAGCAGTGCGCTAAATACAAGGAAGATCGCAGCCAATCGTCTCAGGCGAAACGTAATAAGAGAATTCCATCGATTAACCCAGCGCACTTGTGAATAAGCAAGCAAACAAAATCCTCGAATTGATATTATCAATTCGCCCGATGGTCATTTAATTCAGAACGGCTATGGGACTGCGAGCCTTTATCGAAGCGACGCTTTGCTATAATGCCTAAAAGGTCTTCACTGTAGTGGCGCTATCGTCTAGGGGTTAGGACGGAAGATTCTCAATCTTCAAACCCGGGTTCGATTCCCGGTAGCGCTACCAGATCAACCATCCTGCTATCAATGACTTACAGCGTCACGCAACACAGCCCCCTACAACGATGTGACTGAGAATGGGACTTCTCCTCGAATCTGTCACCACCACTGCGGCAAACTAGATTAACTTTCGGAGTGCTGGTCAGCTAGGATTAGCTTCGCGTATTCAGCTTTGGCTTGGGCGAAGATAGGGATGTCGGCACTGGCTTCTTTCCATAAAGCAAAAAAATCCTGATATTGCTGGCGCGCGGCGGCCTTATTGCCCATCATCGCCAGAGCGCGACCCAGCTGCAAATGAGCAAGCGGAGCGAGTACGAAATTGCCGGCAATGCCGGGATGGTCAATGATCTTCTGAAACTCGGCAGCAGCCTCTTGGGCCTTTCCCGCCTGTAGGAACGCCACTCCGCGCAGATATACCGGGTACATCGGTCCGAGTCGAAAGGGCGGCTGGGTTCCAAGTTCATAGGTGGCGGCTGGCTCCAGCGCAAGGATCGCCCTGTCAGGATTATTCTTGCTCAGCTCGGTGGCTGCCCCAATCGAGGGTAACCAATAACCTTGTACGATCGTGTCGTTGGGAGCCTCCTGATCCAGCTGTTCGGCCAGCTTCTGTGCTTGCGAGGTCTCTCCGGCGCGCGCCAAGGCGAGTGCGGCCAGAATTCTGACGGACCGGCCATCGCTCAAAGCCAGCGCTTCCGCAGTTTGCTGCCGCGCTCGGGCGAAATTGCCGATCTCGGCTTCGCGCAACGCCTCATTCGCTCTCCATCCGCCGGCCATTTCCGCCGCACCGGTGCGCTTTGCTGATTCCACTGCACGGTGAGAAAACTCGCGGGCCGCTATGAAGTGCCCCCGATAGGCTTCAGTGTCAGACTGGACGGAAAACATCCTGGACTCGGCCTCGGGCTTGCCGATTGCCCAAGCCAATAGCTGCGCCATGGCAGCCTCGTCATTCTTCAAGAATGCGAGGTAGTACCAGTACTCATAAGGCAGATAAGTCCCGTCTTGTTTGTGCGCCCGTAATTGCTTGAGGACGGCCTCGGCTGTGTCCAGTTGATCGAGCGCAATGTAGATACCTATGAGATTGGAGAAATCAACGTCGCCAGGCGCCAGACGAAGGGACTCCCGCATTTCAGCCGCCGCCTTGTCGTATTGCCCAAGCTGCACATTGACATAGGCCAAGTAAAAGTAAGGCTGATAATCTCCGGGGTAGCTCTGTGCCCATTCTGTGGCTGTCTGGAAGGCCTTACCCAAATCGCCGGTAGCCAACCCGTAGTGTGCCTCGATAACCAGACGCTCCCGCTGGCTCGGGCGGTCTCGTAGTTCGTACGCTTTCTTCAGGTTTTGGGAGGCTAACTTGGTTTCGTTCAAGTTGTAGTAGGCGGTCCCGAGATAAAGGTACGCCGTGGCAAAATCGGGATCGAGTTCGATGGCACGTTCAAAGTAGGGAATAGCCGCAGCTCCGCCGCCCTGGACTTGAATTCTTCGTCCCTGGGTGAGCGATTGCAGCGCATCCAGGGATGAGGTCGTCGCTTCTTCCAGAGGCTGGTCGAATTTACTCACGGAAGCCAGCGACTCCCCTAATTTCGCTCGCAACTGATTGCCAGCCTGTTGCAGCGCGGGCAGCACCTTGTTCAGGTTCTCGGCTTCCGCTTCGGCACTGGCCAACGTGTCTCCTGTCTGACAGTTTGTAGCCTTCAGCCCGATCAGAAAATGCTCGCCCACGGCAGCGATTGAGCCGGCCACAACCGCCTTGCCACCGGCGCGCAGGCAAAGCTCCCGTGCGACCTCTCCGGTTACCGGCTGATCCACCGGACGGTTCATCAATCGCAGAGTGCTGGCAGCGCTTAGATCGGAGAGCACATTCAGGAATGGAGATTGCTCCAACTGGAACGAGAGGGCTGTCTTCAGCGCGTCGTCGAACACCTTATCGCTGGTGTGGTTCGTGAAATCGGCGAGCACGATCGTATCCTTCGCATTGAGGGCGGAAACTCTGCGGGTGCTCCAGTACACGCCAGCTACGATAACGGGAATGCAAACCGCTGCCACCAGGGCCACACGGAACCACGGGGTTCGGTGAGCAACCGGGCGGGTGGGAGTTGTCTCCAGCGCTGGCGCGGCGCCCGTTGCCGCACTACCCAAAGCCGAAAGCGTGCCCGTTGGTGGAGCGGGTGGAAGCGTCGCCTGTGGTTCGCTGCGTGGCATTATCGTAGGAACCGGGACGCCCTGTTGCGGCAGGCTTGAGTTGGATTCGACTACGGCCGACGCCACCGCGACCGTACTTGCAACGACGGG
>JASHXK010000311.1 GCA_030043575.1 Terriglobales bacterium | reverse complement strand
CGACTTGCAGCATCCGCGGGTAGTCGCCGGAATCGTAGACGCAGCCGTTCGGCGTCGTGTAGGGAAATTCCTGCGGCTGAATGTAATTGCGCAGGCGCATCTCGTCGGCAGGAATCCTCAGTTCATGGGCGCAGATGTCGAGCACGCGTTCCAGGAACCACAGGTGCTGTAGCCGCGAGTAGCCGCGATTGGGCCCTACGGGGCATTTGTTGGTGAGGACCTGCGTGAAATCGATTCGCAGATTGCGCAGGCGGTAAGTCGCCGGTGTGACCTGCGACCAGATGACGCAGCCCAACGGCTCGTAACGCGGATAGGCGCCGCAGTCGTCGATGTGACGCGACTCAACGGCCAGGATAACGCCGTTCTTGTCGAGTGCAACACGAGTATCGCGGAAGGTGCGCTCATTTCCGTGTGCACTCGCGGTCATGTGCTCGGTGCGCGTCTCCGACCACTTGATGGGCGCACCGTTGGCTTTGCGCGAGGCCAGCGCACAGACAGCCATCTGCGGGTAGTTGGTGATCTTGATACCGAAGCTGCCGCCGATGTCGTGGGTCTGAACCCGCACCTGATCCATGCGCAAATGCAGCGCCGGCGCGAGTAGTTGGATGCCGATGGTGGGAAAGGAATTGTTGCACCAGAAATGGAGGAGCTGATCGCTGTCATCCCACTGCGCGATCACCGCGTTGTTTTCCAGCGGCGTGCTGGAGAAGCGGTGCATGTGCAGATGATCGATGTGGATGACGTGCGCGGCCTCGGCAAAGGCTTTCGAGAGATCGCCGTACTCGAAAACGCCGTGCCAGACGATATTGGTCCCCATGGGGGGATGAAGGATGGTTTCGTCGGTCGCGGCAATCTCGCCATCGACAAGTGCTGGAAGCGGTTCGTATTCCACGCGGACAAGCTCGCCTGCGTCTTCGGCAATGGCGGGGGTCTCGGCGACAACCGCGGCGACCGGCTCGCCCTGATAACGCGCGCGATCGACCGCCAAAGGATAATCCAGGATGCGGTTGCTGGGAGCAGGTCCGATCTCGAAGAATGGATCGACAAGCTTGGAAATTTCCTGACCGGTCAGGGTGCAGACGACGCCTGGCATTCTTCGGGCTTCACTCACGTCGACGCTTACGATATCGGCGTGCGCGTACGGCGAGCGCACGAAGACCAGATGAAGCATGCCAAGCAGCTTGATGTCGTCGACAAATTTGCCTTTGCCGCGGACCAGGCGCGCGTCTTCCTTGCGCCTGATCGACTGGCCTACCCAGTCAGCGGTTTGGTTATGCGTTGCCGTTGCCATGTATCGTCCGTACGGTCATCTCACAAAGAATCCGCTTTCCCAGGAGTTGCGTCCTGGGATACGTTGCTGCCGCTCTGCGGGCTGGAGGAATCGCCGGCGGAAGCTTCGTTGCCCTCGAGCGGGTTGGATTTTTCTCCCGCGACCAAATCTGTTTCTAGTTGAGCTTTGTGGCCGATTGAGATGAAGCTGGGTGTTTCGGCTGAAATATCACTCTGTGGGACTCCGACATTGTCGTAGCTGGAGACAGGTACGCTGTCTGCTGCTGCCGGCCTAGTGGCGACAGGGACCGCCGGCCCCGACAGCGCCTTCTGCAATCCCTCAATCAGCTTCTGAATATTCTTGCGGCCCAGCGGTTCCAGCATTCCGCCCGCCATGGAGGCGAGTTTTCCGAAGACACTGGTCTCGCCTTGCCAGACAACCCTGGTTCCCTCCGGCAGGGGGGACAGATCGAAGCCGGCACTGACCGTCACCTGGCTGCCGACTGCAGTTCCCTGCCCTTTGTACTGCGCCCGCAGCGGCTTGACGGCCTCGGCGAGCTCCATTTTGATTTCGGCCGTTCCGCGAATGTTACCCACCCCAACCTTCACCTTAACCGTAAAGTGCGTTAGATCCTGTCTGCTCATGCTTTGGAAATCGGGCAGCAGGGGGCCAAATTTGTCCGGGTCGGAGAGGAATTCGAACACCTCTTCCGGAGCGCGTGGGGTAGTAAACTCGCCAGAAAAATTAATGGCCAATGTTTTCTCCTCCGGCAACCGTGCGGATAGCTTTGAAGATGTTCTGGTATCCAGTGCAGCGGCACGTATTGCCGGCAATGCCCTTGCGGATGTCCCACTCTGTGGGAGTAGGGTGCTCCTGCAACAAGTGCAAGCTGCTCAGCAGAAAGCCCGGTGTGCAATAGCCGCACTGAAATCCGTGACAGTCGCTGAAGGCTTGTTGGACCGGGTGCAGCTCGCCATCTTTGGCCAGGCCTTCGACCGTCAGCACCTGCCCGCCATCCGCTTGGAATGCGAATACCGTACAGGACTTCACCGTCTGGCCGTTCAGCATCACGGTGCACGCGCCACAATAGCTGGTGTCGCAGCCGATGTGAGTGCCGGTGAGGTTCAGCTCTTCACGCAGAAACTGCACCAACAGCGTGCGCGCTTCCAGCTCGCGGACGTATTGCCGGCCATTGACGGTAACGCTGATCCGCACGCGCGGGATAGCATCAAGCATAGAGATGCGATACCTCCACGGGTTCGCGGCGGGCGCGCCGCAGTGCAGCATCTACGGCGAGCTTTGCCAATGCGCCGGCGGCCTGGCGTTTGTAATCGGCTGAGCCTCGCATATCGGAGACAGGCTCGGCAATGTCCATCACCGCCCGGCGAACCTGCTCCATCGTCTTGTCAATGATCGTCCCACTCCGTAGCACTTCTTCGGCAGCCGGAACGCGAGTAGCCGTGAGACCGAGAACGCCGAGGTAGACTCGGGCGTCAGCACAGGTTGCTTCATCGCTCAAGGTTAGCTGCACCGCGACGCTGGCGCTGGCGTAGACCGGTGCACAGCGCTTCAGCGCGATGTAGGCTCCGCCGCTTCCACCCCAGCGAGCCGAACCCCGCGACTGGTGCCCGGTACCCGCTTGCGGCGGCAACGGAATCGCAATCTCCGTTATCAGTTCGGCTGGTTGCAGCCCGGTCTGATAAGCGTCAAGGATGAACTCGGCAATGTCGATGCTGCGCTCGCCGTTCGGGCCAAGCGTCTTCACGGTTGCTCCCGTGGCCAGCAGAACCGGCGCCCAGTCGCCGGTAGGATCGGCTTCGGCCAGCGAACCGCCAATCGTCCCCATGTGGCGGACCTGGGGATCGGCGATGCCGGCAGCGCAGTCGCGAAGAATAGAGAGGCGGGCAACGTCGGGCGAGGCTGCGATGGCGGCGTGGCGCGTCAGAGCGCCAAGGCGAAGCCCTCCATTGCCATGAATGTACGAGGTGCCGGGAATGAAGCCGAGGTCGACCAGATGGCGTGGGGTCGAGAGGCGAAGTTTCATCAGGGGAATCAGGCTCTGACCGCCGGCGAGGAACTTGGCGTCCTCGCCCAACTGGCAGATTTGCGAAACCGCGTCGGAATAGGATTGGGCGCGATGATACGCGAAGGCTGCAGGATACATCCTCACCCCATGCCCGCCTCACGCAAGGCAACTGTGGCTTTGCGGCGGCGGGAACTTCTCTGCCGTGCCAGATTACCGCAAGTTGAGGCGTTTTGCTGGCGCACCAACCTGCAACCGAGTCACGCCGTGCCCAATCAGGTATAGTGGGCGATTGTGGGCTGGAGATGGCGCGAGCTTATCGCAAACCGGGGCAAGATGCTCCGCAGGCAAGTACGGACGGGCTGGTGAAGCCGGACCGGTTTCGCGCCGCACTAAGCCGCTTTGTCACCGGCGTGACGGTCATTACGGTGCAAACGGCGGAGGGCGGCGTGCACGGCATGACCGCCAATGCGTTCTGCTCGGTGTCGCTTCGTCCACCGCTGGTGCTGGTGTGCGTCGATCATCTGGCGGAGACTTATCTGCATCTGCGCGAGTGCGGGCGCTTCGGCGTCAGCGTGCTGAAGGCGGAGCAGGACGCCTTCTCGGAATACTTCGCCGATCCGGAGCGAAACCCGGATTCGGCACGGCGCCTGGGCATTCGCTATCGCGAAATGGAGAGCGGCTGGCCGGTGCTGGAGGATGCGCTGGCCAATCTGGATTGCCGCATCGTCGCTCAGTACCAGGCTGGCGATCATACGATCTTTGTCGGTGAAGTGCGCGAGGCCGCGCTGGGTGAGGGCGAGCCGCTGCTATATTTTCGCGGGCGGTACGGAGTGAACGACGCGCAGGACAAGTAGGCGAGGTCGGGTTGCCAAATCGATTCGCGAAGGGCATGAACGAGCGGGTCACAACCATTGCCGGCCGCGAGACTGTCTGCATGGAGCCGGTTCGATATTTGGTTGAGAAGCTGCGCAACGTGCGCGACGGCGCCACGTTCGATTGCGACATCGCCGTACAGCTTTTGCGGTGCGATGAGGCGCTGCTTCCCGAGTTGCTGGCAACCGCTCGCGCTCTGAAAGAGAAATATCACCCCGCCGTCATTACCTACTCGCGCAAGGTTTTCATCCCGCTGACGAATCTTTGCCGTGATTATTGCGGCTATTGCACGTTTCGGCGAGATCCTGGCGAGCCGGGCGCGCACACGATGTCGCCGGATGAAGTCCTGTCAGTCGCGCAGCAGGGCGAAAATCTGGGCTGCACCGAGGCGCTGTTCTCGCTGGGCGACCGGCCGGAGGCGCTGTTTCCGGAGATGCGCGAGACGCTACGAAGGCTCGGTTATCGCAGCACGCTGCATTACCTGGCGGCGATGTGCGAGATGGTGCTGCGCGAGACGAAGCTGTTGCCGCACGCGAATCCCGGGTTGCTCAGCGCGAACTGGATCGAGCGGCTGCGAACGAGCAATCCGAGCCTCGGGTTGATGTTGGAGAGCACGAGCACGCAGCTGGCGATGGCGCACCCTGCCGCGGGAACTCCAGACAAGGTTCCTGCGCTGCGCTTAAAGACGATCGAAGATGCGGGCAAGCGCGGCGTGCCGTTCACCACGGGAATTCTCATCGGCATCGGCGAAACGATGGAGGATCGCGTCGAGTCGCTACTTGCAATCAGGCAACTGCATGAGCGCTACGGACATATTCAGGAAGTGATCATCCAGAATTTTCGCGCCAAGCCTTCGATCCCGATGGCGGCATGGCCCGAGCCCGATATCGGCGATCTGCTGCGAACGCTGGCGGTCGCCCGGCTGCTCCTGCTTGACATGAATATTCAGGCGCCGCCGAACCTAACCGGCCTGAGTTACGAACGCCTGTTGGAGGCCGGCATCAACGATTGGGGCGGAGTATCGCCGCTGACGCCCGATTACATCAATCCTGAAGCGCCCTGGCCGCATCTGGTGGAGTTACGGCGCCGAACCGAGATGGCCGGACAGACGCTGGTGCAGCGGCTGCCGGTGTATCCCGAGTACACGGAGAAGGTAATGGCTCGGGGCGGATTGCTGGCGGAGCGGCTTGCTACCGCAATGGACCATGCGGGGTATGCGAGGGCGGCCTAGATGATTGTTGTCTTCACGGGCGGCACCGGTGGTACCAAGCTGGTGCAGGGTTTGCAGCAATTCGTGCCGCCGGAAGAGCTGACCATTGTGGTCAACACCGGCGACGATCTGGAGTGGTGGGGGCTGCATGTTTCACCGGACATCGATTCCGTGCTGTATGGCTTGGCCGATTGGTTGAGTCAGGATCGCGGTTGGGGCATCGCGGGCGACAGCTTCCGTTGCCTGGAGCGCATGAAGCAACTGGAGCAGCCATCGTGGTTCAGTTTGGGTGATCTGGATCTGGCCACGCATCTGACGCGCACGGCAATGCTGCGCGCCGGACGCTCGCTAAGTGAGGCGACAGCGGAATTAGCGACGAGGTTTGGAGTTAGCGCGCGGGTGATGCCGATGTCGGACGATCGCGTCTCGACGATGCTCGACACGGCAAAGGGCACGTTGACATTCCAGGAGTATTTTGTGCGCGAGCGGCATGAGGTTGACGTGCGCGCGGTGTACTTTGAGGACGCAGAGCAAGCGCGACCGGCGCCAGGCGTGATCGAGAGCATCGGGCAAGCCGACGCGATTGTCTTTGCACCGAGCAATCCGGTGACAAGTATCGGGCCGATCCTGGCGGTACCGGGAATTCGCGCTGCCCTGCGGCGAGCGTCGGCGCCAGTGGTCGCAGTGAGCCCGATCGTTGGAGGGGTGGCAGTCTCCGGACCGGCGGGCGCGCTGATGCGGACGATGAAATGGCCAAGCACGATTTTCGGTGTGGCGAAGGCGTATGAGGACTTTCTCGACGTACTCGTGGCGGACCAAAGCGAGGAATCAGCGGTGAGTCAGTATCCAGCGGTCCGCAATCAGCAGTCAGCTGTCGCCCAAACGGAATCACATAGGGCGGGCAACTCCTCAACCACGAACCACCGTTCGCGATCCACGCGGTTTGTTTACGCCAACACGATCATGCGCTCGATGAAGGATAAGCGCGACCTGGCGGCGTTCGTTCTCGACGCCTGCACAATAACCTCCGAAAGTGCGAAGGCCTGACATGCGCGCGATCCTGCTTATTCCCTTCAAGAGCCTGGCAACCGCAAAGCAGCGTCTGGCTGCGGCTTTGGACCAGCAGCAGCGGTCGCAATTAGCGGAGGCGATGCTGCGCGACGTGATGACTGCAGCGGCCGGCGTGGCGGGTCAAGTCGATGTGGCGGTGGTCAGCAGCGATGCGCGTGCGGAGGCCATGGCAAAGGAGTTCGAGTTTCTCGTGATCGAGGACATGCGCAATGAGAGCGAAACGGCAGCCATCGAGATGGCGACAGCGTGGAGCGAGGAGCGTGCCTATGATACGACGATCGTCGTTCCGGCTGACATTCCACTGATCGCGAGCGATGAGTTGCATCAGGTACTGGATGCCGCTCCGACAGAAGGTGCTGTGTTCGTTCCGGCTTACGACCGGCGCGGCAGCAATTGCATCCTGCGCCGCCCGGCATCCCTTATTCCTCTGCGCTTCGGCAATGACAGCTTTCTGCCCCACTGCGAAGCAATGAAGAAAACCGGGAAGGAGCTGGTCGTCCTGGAGATGCCAGGAATCGGGTTGGACATCGACAACCCGGATGAGCTGGAGATGCTAGTTGCACGGGCTGGCGAAACCAGCGCTCAGCGCCTGCTCCGCTCCTGGGGCTTTGGTCAGCACGATCTCGACGTTTGGGAAGCGGCGGTGTGAGCAGCACTCGGCGGCGCAGAGCGACTTCAACAAGACAGAGCCATTTACAGGCCTCCCTGACTGGGGAGATCCGCGCGATTCCGGTGCTCGGCATTCGTGAGGTTTTTCCTGGCGATTCTGTCGCCGATCTGGTAGTCAATGCGCTGGCGCTGGGCGGATTGCGGCTGCATGTGGGCGATATTGTTGTGATCAAACACAAGATTGTATCGAAAGCCGAGGATCGCAGGGTCGCGCTGGATGCGGTGAGGCCTTCCGCGACGGCCAAGAAGTTTGCAGCCAGAAATGGCCAGGACGCTCGCGTGGTCGAGCTGGCCCTGCGCGAGGCCAGACGCGTGGTGCGCATGAAGCACGTTTTGATTACCGAGACGCGACATGGCTTCGTTTGCGCCAACAGCGGGGTTGATGTTTCCAATGTCGATGGCGGCAACACGGCCGTTTTATTGCCCCTCGACCCGGATCGCTCGGCCGCGCAAATTCATCGAAGATTGAAGAAACGCACCGGGCTGCATGTGCCGGTGATCATCGCCGACAGCTTTGGACGTGCGTGGCGCGAAGGCTTGTGTGAAGTGGCCATTGGCGCCGCCGGGATGAAGGTGATTCGCGATTATCGCGGCAAGCGGGATGCCTACGGTTACAGGATGCATGCCACGGAGGAAGCAGTCGCGGATGAGCTGGCCTGTGTAGCAGGGCTGGTGTGCGGAAAGGATACGCGAATTCCGGCTTGCGTCATTCGCGGATATGCGAGCCAAGGCAACAAAGGGAGCGCCCGAGGGCTGGTGAGGCCGGCGGAAAAGGATCTGTTTCGATAGACACCATGGTACCGGTGGAAAGCAACAGCAGGTCCCTCGACTCGCTGCGCTCGCTCGGGATGACACATTTTGAGAATGATGGTTTGCCATGTTCGTTGGAAGACGAGTGGGGACAAGATGCAAGGCATGAGCTGGTGTAATCGGCTGACGCTGCAAAATGCGACTTGGGACAAGGTTTCGCGCCGGGTCTCGGTGCCGGTGCGCAAGGCGATCGAGAAGGTGTTGGTGTCGCTTGACGGAAGCGTGCTGAGCCGCGAAGAATGCCTCGCGCTCGCTACTTGCGACGGTGATGATCTGTTCGGATTGGTAGTCGCCGCCAATGCGCTTCGCGAGCAACTGGCCGGCGACGTGATCAGCTACGTGGTCACCCGCAATATTAACTTCACCAACGTCTGTTTTGTCGGATGCAAGTTTTGTGCATTCAGCGTCGGCCCGCGCGACGAGACGGCGTACTTCCTATCGCTGGATGAAATCGGCTACAGGTGCCGCGAGGCCGCGATGTGGGGCGCCACCGAAGTTTGCATTCAAGGCGGGCTGCCGCACGGGCTACCGCCGTTTTATTACCGCGACATCCTGCGCGCGGTGAAGGCGGCAACGCCAAAGATGCACGCACACGCCTTCTCGCCGATGGAAATGGTCTACGGTGTCGAGCTGACGGGGATGCCGATTCGCGAGTACCTGCTGATGCTCAAGGCCAACGGCCTCGACACCCTGCCCGGCACAGCGGCGGAGATTCTCGACGACAGCGTACGGCACGTGCTGTCTCGCAATAAACTGAGCACCGCCCAGTGGTGTGAGGTTATCGTGACGGCCCATGAGTGCGGGATTCGCAGTACCGCGACGATGATGTACGGACATCGCGAGACGCCCGAGCACTGGGTCGATCAGCTGCTACTGCTGCGCGACATTCAGTCGCGCACCGCCGGCTTCACGGAGTTTGTGCCACTGGGATTTATTCACGAGAACACGTTGCTGTTCGCGCAGGGCCTGGCGCGCAGCGGAGGTACGCTGGCCGAGCACATGAAGGTGCATGCCCTGGCGCGAATTGTTCTGGCTGGCGCTATCAACCACATTCAGGTCTCCTGGGTGAAGCTGGGACGTGAGGTATCGCAATTGGCGCTACTGGCTGGCGCCGACGACTACGGCGGCACGTTGTTCGAAGAAAACATTTCGCGGCTGGCAGGAGCGACCGCCGGGCAGTATATTTCTCCGAAAGAGTTTCAGGAGCGCATTGTGGAACTCGGCCGCATTCCGGCACAGCGTAACACCTTGTACACAAAGTATGACTACCACGTTGTGGGAGCAGACGCCCAAAGCGTTGCCGCGGGTGGCAACCCATGATCGCGGTGATTGGCGGCACCGGCCCGGAAGGTTCGGGACTGGCGCTGCGCTGGGCGCGCGCGGGGGAGTCGGTCGTGATCGGCTCGCGCGACGGCGCACGCGCCAAAACCACAGCCGCCCAAATCGCGGAGAAAGCCGGCGCTCTGGGCAACGTTGAAGGGGTGGAGAATTCCGTTGCAGTAAAGATGTGCGACATTGTGGTACTGACTGTGCCGTTCTCCGGACAAGCCGAATTGCTGAAGCAACTGAAGCCCTCGTTCCGGCAAGGAACAGTGCTGATCGACGCGACTGTTCCGTTGGCAGCAGCGGTTGGCGGCAGACCGACCCGGGTCCTGGGAGTGTGGCAAGGTTCGGCGGCCGAGCAGGCGCAGGAGATGGTGGGCAAGAACGTTACTGTTGCGGCTGCATTTCACAGCTTGTCCTCCACTGTGCTGGCCGGAGATGCCGAGGTCGATTGCGATGTCATCGTGTGCAGCGACGACGATCGCGCCCGGCAGGTCGCATCGGAGTTGGCGGTCAAGATTCCCGGCGTGCGAGCCATCGACGGCGGCAAGCTGGAGAACGCGCGCATTGTCGAGTCGATGACCGCACTGCTAATCACGCTCAACCTCCGCTACAAGGTGCACGGCTCGGGATGGCGGGTGACGGGGCTGGGAATCTGAAGGCAGTGGCTAGTGGTCAGTGGTCGGTGGCCAGTGAAGACTGGCTCAAGTGCTACTGTTCCAAACGACGTTAATCCTTAGCGGCTGGCTAGGGAACCAGCCGTCTCGCCGCCATCGATGACATACACCTGGCCAGTGAGATAAGCGGCATCATCGGACGCAAGAAAGGCGAAGAGCGCGGCGATCTCCTCGGGTTTGGCGTGACGGCGCAGCGGGATCTTGTGGTTGACTGCCTCCAACATTTCGTCACTGTATTCAGCGCGCTGCATAGGAGTCAGCACGTAACCGGGGGCGACGGCATTGACGCGCACTTTGGGCGCGAGCTCCAGCGCCATCGTCTTCGTCAGCTCGATGACTCCTGCTTTGCTCGCG
>JASHXK010000310.1 GCA_030043575.1 Terriglobales bacterium | reverse complement strand
TGCGTGAGTACAACAACTACACGCTGAAGTGGCTCACCATGCACGAAGCGCTGCCCGGCCATTACGTCCAGGCCGAGCACTCCGATGATGTGCAGCCACCGGCGCGCCGCGTGCTGCGCAACCTCTTCGGCAACGGCGCCTACGTCGAAGGCTGGGCCGAGTACGGTTCCGACGTCATGACCCAGGCCGGCTACCTGGACTTCAATCCCAAGTTCAAGCTGGTGCGATTGAAGATTCAGCTGCGCGTCGCCGCCAACGCCATCCTCGACATCCGCATGCAGACCATGAACATGACCGATCAGCAGGCGCTCGACTTGATGACAAACGAATGCTTCCAGACGCAGGCCGAGGCCGAAGGCAAGCTGCGCCGTGCCAAACTGAGCTCGACCCAGCTGCCGACCTATTTCGTGGGCACGCGCCAGTGGTGGGAGCTGCGCAAGAAGTACCAGGCCGCCAAAGGCGACAGGTTTACGCTGGAAGAATTCCACGATCGCGCCCTTGACCAGGGCCCGCTGCCGATTGAATATCTGGAGAAGATCATCCTGCCGGAAGGAACGGCTGCAGCTGGCAACTAGGCGATTCGCAGTCAGTCGCTAGTGCAACGAGCCAGGACTACCGCGCATTGTCCCTTCGTTAAGAATTGTAAAAACGTGCTTCCGTCCTGAACCTTTTGCGCTGCTCTTCGTCTATTCCAGTAACCCAAATCCGAGGTGGGCGCTGCAACAGAACAGATGTAAATCGGGCGCCCACCGCCCTATTCCAGAGAGAGGATAATTCTTGGCATAGGTTAGTGCGCCGGCGCAAGATTTCGGTCGAACCCTCCTTATTCAGTAGCGTACATGCCAACGATTCTCTCGATGGCGCGCCGGCACACGGCGCAGAAGCGGTCATAGCGTGTGAACATGATGCAGTTCTCCTGCGGACGATAGTATCCCCGCGCCTCATAGTTCGCCCCCTCGAACGCGCCCACGCGGTCCGAGTACTTGTCCGTGCCCAGCAGTTCGTCCTCGTGCTTTTTCTCTTTTTCGAAGAGCGCATCCATCTCGCCTTCCGGCCGGTTCTCTTTGCGGATCTGCCGACGCTCGGCCTGAATATCCTTCTCGTAGGCTTCAAATTCCGCCTTACGCCACGGCGTGGGCACCGGCGTTCCCGCCACCACCAGATCCTTCCACTTCAGCATCGCCGGATCGAGCAGCGCCGTCACATTCGGCTCCCATGGCTCGATGCGCTGGGTCGTCGCCTCGTATGACACATCCGATGTGTAGTACTCATCCGCCAGGCCGGCAAAGTGATGCCCGAACTCATGCACAAAAACGTACGGCATCCATTCGCTGTCGGCAGCAACAGTCGCGTACAGATTGAAGATTCCGCCGCCGCCATAGGTCTTGGAATTTGTCAGAATCTCGATGAACTCATACGGCGCCCATGAGGCAACGTCGCGCAGCGCCTTGTTGTCCGTGGTCATGATGTAACGCTCGCTGTCGAAGGTGTCATACGACGTGCCCAGCGGCGGATGCCGATACTGCCCAGTCGATGGCCGCGAGATTCCGGGCTCGCTGGCCGGCGGGCACAATCCCCACACGTTGAAGTCCTTGCGATGCTCCTTAAAGGGTGACCGCGAAAACGGAATCTCCGTGGCCCGCTTCGCGTCCGCTTCAAACTTTCCGCGCTCCTCTGCGGTGTAACCGTCGCCAAGAATCAGCAGATCGACCTTCGTCTCCGGTTCGCCCATCTTCTGAATCGTGATCAGCGGCCCCGGCGACGGCGGATTGGTGCGATCGACGAACTTGTCCCTGGGATCGATGGTCGTGGTCCACGCTTCGTGGAAGTCGACGTCCTTCCCTTCCTTGCGTTCCTTCAGCACGATCTTCACCGGCGCGCTGGGCGCGGGAAAGCGCAGCGACTCGGAAAACGTCCGATTCAGCTTCTTCGCTTCATCGGTCTCAACCCATTCGTTAAACAGGGAGCTGAATCCTCGCGAGTAAAGCAGCTTATTCGTCGCCTGGTCGCGCACCTCGAAGTAGTAGTTGCCGAGATTGGTGTCGTCGACGGTCTTCGACATGTCGCCCGGCCACGGCAGCGGCTCGATCACCACTCGATCGAAGCTGAACATCTCCTGCGTGGCATTTCCCGAGTGGTAATAGTCCAGACGCATGGTTGCAGGTTGTGCAGCAAAGGAGCTGGTGCACAACATTGTCAGGAAGACGAGAATCAGGAACGGCTTGAAGATGCTAAATGTCATAGGTCGTCTATTGTAAGCGGCTCTCGCAATGGAAGCAGTGATCCCGCTCGACAGCAAGCGTAGGCTCATTGCTGATTCTGTCGCTGTCAAACTGACATCGAACGCCGACGGTTTTTCGAGGCTCGGCTGTCAATTCTTCTCAGAGGATGCAACACGATCCGTTGGGCACGGCACAAGTTATATTGTTGAACATGTCAACCAAGCGCGCTGTATCCAAACCCCGCAAAGCTGGGAAGGGTCGCCTCCAGGTGTTGTCCTGCAAAGTTATGTATGATGGCAAAGTTTTCAAAGTCACTACCGACGAGATCCAAGAGCCCACCGGCATCGCCGCCCGCCGCGACATCGTTCGCCATTCCGGGTCAGTGGTCGTGCTGGCCGTGGAGGAAAGCGGCAAGGAGCCGCGCGTTCTGGTGGAGCGCCAATATCGCTACGCTGCTCGCGATTATCTGTGGGAGTTGCCGGCTGGCCGCATCGATCCGGGCGAAACGCCGCTGGTGGCGGGCAAGCGCGAGTTGCTGGAAGAGACCGGCTATCACGCGCGCCGGTGGAAGCGCGCCCTGCACTTCTACTCCAGCCCCGGCTTCCTTGATGAGACGATGACCATCTTCTTGGCCCGCCAGTTGACTGCCGGCGACGCACAACCGGAAGACGACGAGTCCATTGAGTGTGAGCTCATTCCTCTGTCGAAGGTCATCGGCATGGTTCTCTCCGGCAAGATTCGCGACGGAAAGACCATCGCCGGCGTTTTATGGCTGACTGAGTCGCTGCGGCGCGGGCTACGCTGAACTTCGCCCCTGCAGCACTAAAATGACGTAGTGGATTAGGTGATTTGCTGTAGCACCCTGTCAAAAAAATGTCGAAAAGCCGCTAGAAATGCAGCTAGCAGCTATATACTCCATTGACAACACCACGAAGCGGCGACATAGTTAGCATACGCTGTTCAAGCAGGCTCCGAAACACCTTGCCAATGCTACGTGGGGAACCATCCTTATCCAGACTTTGGCTTCTGGGCTTCAACCTGATGGACGCAATTTAAGACTGCGCCCTGAATAAGGGCACTGTTGGGCTTTGCCCGGAGGAAAGAGAAAGTGAGATTGAAAGGTACGGTCAAGTGGTTTAACAACGCAAAAGGTTTTGGTTTCATCGGCCGCGACGACGGCGCGTCGGATGTCTTCGTGCACTACAGCGCGATCAATTCCGACGGATATAAAAGTCTGCAGGAAGGCGACCAGGTCGAGTTCGAGATTGTCGACGGACAGAAAGGACCGCAAGCCGGCAACGTAACCAGATCGCAGTAAGACATTTGTCACCGACATCTTGCAAGCCCAGCCGCGGAGGCTGGGCTTTGTCTTTTGGATGGCAATCCCTAGCTTGCTGCACTTCGGCCCAAGGCGCGCGCATAATCCGAGCGAGTGCGCAACAATGTTGACGTGTCCGAGCAGGAGAGCGCCGTCGTCATTCGCAAAGCCACTGTGGCAGACGCGCGCGGAATTCTTGACTGCCTTGCTGCGGCCTTCGAGCCTTATCGCATCAGCTACACACACGACGCTTATCTCGACACAGTTCTAAGCGAAGAAGCGATCGCCGCAAGACTCTCGTCGATGCAGATCTTTGTGGCTGCGGCCGGCTATCAAATCGTGGGCACGATTGCTTGTTGCAAGCAAAATGCGGAGGATGGACACTTGCGCGGCATGGCAGTTCTGCCGGAATGTCTGGGACGCGGGATTGCGGAAAAGTTGTTACAGGCGGCAGAGGCGGAACTTAAGCAACAAAGCTGCTCGCGGATCACGCTTGATACCACCGAACCGCTCCAACGCGCCATGCGTTTCTACGAGAAGCATGGCTATCGGCGATCCGGCAAGATCACGGATTTCTTCGGCATGGAATTGCATGAGTATGTGAAGGGTGTTGAGAGGTGATCACTACCGACGCGGCGCTAAAGCGCCGCTCTACCTCTACGCTCCGCAGCACTTCTTGTATTTCTTGCCGCTGCCGCAGGGGCAGGGATCGTTGCGGCCGACCTTGTCGCCGCGGACGACCTGCTGCACGGCCTGCATTTCGCCGGCGCCGGCCATTCGCGCCTGTTCCAATTCGCGACGCTTGCGGCGCTGGAAGGCTTCCTCCATGTCGTCGATGGAAGTCGTCGCGCGGCCGCGGCGATCGGTGCTAAATGTCCCAACCGGTTCGCCATTGAAATCGCCACCGGCGGTGACTCGCTGCGGTTCGCGGCGCGGCGCCTCGATCACCTGCATCAGGTACAGGTAGCGGACGGTCTCTTCCTCGAAGCGCCCCATCATCGCTTCGAACATGTCGAACGATTCGCGCTTGTACTCGACCAGCGGATCATGCTGGCCGTAGCCGCGCAGCCCGATGCCTTCGCGCAGGTGGTCCATCGAGAGCAGGTGGTCTTTCCACTGCTGATCGATGACGCTCAGCATGATGATGCGCTCGTGATGCCGCATCGCCTCGGGGCCAATCAGCGCCTCTTTGGCCTCGTAACGCTCTTTCAGCTTGTCGAAGATCGCATCGCCGAGTTCCTGGCGGTTCAGCGTCTCGGGATCGACTCCTTCCGCCGTGATGTC
>JASHXK010000034.1 GCA_030043575.1 Terriglobales bacterium | reverse complement strand
GCCGGTTGGCGCTGGCTTCCCTCTCCAAGCGTCAATGCGCAGAACTCGGGCAGCAGCCTGATCAACACCCAACTCGTTTCATACTCGACCCCATACGATCCGTGCATGAATCCCCTGCTAGTGAAGTCCTCAGCCGTGATCAACATCACGACGGCGACTACGACTCTTCTGGTCGGGCAATCGACGGGGAAGACGGTTTATCCGTGCAATATCTCGCTCACGGCTGTCGCGACCTCTCCGACGGTCGAGTTTGAGTACGGAACCAAAGTGTCCACGGCCTGCGATACCGGGGCGACGGCGCTGACCGGGACGTTCGCGCCGACGACCGGAAGCATGATGAAGTTCACGGAGCCTGGCACGCAATTCGTCGTGCCGGCGAGCAAAGGATTGTGCATCGTGACGGGTGGGACCGGAACGATCGGATTCAACGGATTTATAAATTATGTGCAGCAGTGAGGTAGCGACGTGCCTTTAACAGCCAAGGGTAGTGAAATCCTGGAAAACATGGAAAAGACATATGGAAGTCCTGAGAAAGCTCAGCAGGTTCTGTATGCCAGCAAAAATGCTGGAACCATCAGTGGGATCGACACCATCACTTCCGCTGGCCAAGAAGAGCAAGCCGTCTCCGCCTACACGAACGCGAACGAATACAAGCGCGATCCGCTGCCCCCGGCGACCGACGCTGCCGTTTGCGGGATGGACGCAATCAACCAGCACATCCAGATTCACGACGCCGAGGCGCTTAGCCCGACGCCTGATTACACGAAAGGGATGGAGTGAGTGGAACAAGCGTCGCCCAAGACACCGTCGCCTACTGCGGAGAGCGTCTCAGTGAAAACATTGTCCGCACTCCGGAAGGCTTTCTCATCTGTAAGAACGCGGTTATCGCGCGCACCGGAGCGCAGAAGTATCTCATCGGCGAACTCCAAGACAGAGACGGCCTCACCAAAGGGCGCGACCGATCCGACCAAGTCGATGTATGGCGCTCAGAAGATCAAGTTTTCGCTCCAGCGACAGTCGCCAGCTTTGAGGGCAAGCCTTTCACGGTTCGCCATCCCGATGACCTCCTCACGCCGGACACCAGCGCAGACCACGCGACAGGCCACGTTCAGAACGTCCGGCGGGGCGACGAACCGCTCGAAGACGGTAACTGGCCGCTCCTTGCCGACGTTCACGTCACGGACCGCGAGGCCATCGACGCGATCCTCAGCCGCCACCTTCGCGAGCTCTCCTGCGGCTATGCGTATACGCTCGTCAAGAACGGTGAACGCTTCGAACAGCACGATATTCTCGGTAACCACGTCGCGCTTGTCGACAGCGCGAGGGCCGGAGCCGCGGCGCGCATCATGGACGCCGCCCCTCAGAAGGAGTCTAAACCGATGACGGTCAAAGAGCGCATTCTCAAAATTCTCGGCCTGGGCATGAAGGAGTTCGCAAAGGACGCGGACCCCGTCGAGCTTGCCAAAGCGAACCGTTCGATGAACGAGTTCAACAAGGTCATGGACGCGATGTCGGAAGAGGGAAAAGTCCAGCCGCCCGAGAGCCAGTTCGACGCCGAGGAAGAGGCCAAAAAGAAAGAGGCCGAGAAGAAGGCTGCGGAAGATAAGAAAGCTGCCGACGATAAGGCGATGGCTGATCGCAAAGCGCGCGATGACGATTTCGGAAAGCGCATGCACGATGCTTTGGAAACCGTTCTCGCGAAGCATCGTGAGGACAAGGAAGCTAAGGACGTGGATCTCTCCGAGTTGAGCAAACTCTTCTCTGGCTACATGAGCGAAGAGAAGAAAGAACCTCAACACGGCGCCGATGACGACAAGGCCAAAGACGAAAAGATCGAACCGGTCGAGGAAGGTGAACGCAAAGCGGCTGATGGCAAGTGCGCCAAGTGCGGGAAGGACAACAAAGAATGCGCCTGCGACGCCAAAGACAAGGCGAAAGACGCTGAGATCGTCAGTCCCGAGCCGGTGCTTTCCGAGGAAGAGCGGCCCGAGTCACAATTCGATTCCGCGATGGAAGTTCTGAAGTCGCTACGCCCGTTCGTCGCCCGCTCGAACGACCAGAAGATTCGCAAGGCGTTCAACATCGCTCTTGATCGTGTCACGGCTGCGAAGAAAGTCGAATCAAATGGCGGAGGCGGCTATAGCGAGTTCCTGGCTGCGACGGGCAGAACCGCGCGCGACGGGGATGGCAAGGAGATAACCGCACCGGAAACACCGGCAGAACGTGCCAAAAAGATCGACGAGATGTACGCCCAGGAGCGCGAGAAGCGCAGCAAGGGATCGCATAGCCGGTAGACAAAGCATCGGACGGCTAACCGAGAAAATCACCATTCGGAGGATGAAGCACATGAACCGAAAAGACTCGATGATCCAAGAAGCGGTCCGCGAGGCAATGACGTTCAAAGTCTCGCTCTCGGACGTGTTGGGCTACCGATGGGAGCACGATGGACCGCGTGAGGTCTGCGGTCTTGGCGCTGTGATCCCGGTCACTGGGCTCAATAACGGTTTCTTGGGCCAAGTCTCGCGGACCGGCGAGCGCGTGATCGTCGCGCGCCAAGCGAACTCTGGGAACACCGACAACATCAACTTCGGTGACCCGGTAATTATCCAGGAAGACGCGACCGGCGGAACGTTTACCTCGGTCGCCGATTGGATCACCAACTCTTCTGGGATCTTCCTGCCCAATGATAACCCGGTTGTCCTTCCGACGAATGGTGGCGCTTTCGCTGGCGTCGCGGTGCGCGAGATCAAGACCAACCTCACGAACTACGGAGTGAATACCGGCAGCACGCCTCCGACAGGTTCTTACGCGCCCGGACAGATGTGCGAAGTTCTGCAGCGCGGTTCGATCACCATCAAATTGAACGTGACCACCGGAGCAAAGGCTGACTCACCGGTTTACGTTCGCATCCTGGCGAACGCGTCGATCCCTGCCGGCGTCGTGGGAGGCTTCGAAG
>JASHXK010000309.1 GCA_030043575.1 Terriglobales bacterium | reverse complement strand
GACAATCCTTCCGCCAGCGACATCAGCTCCGCATTCGTGCCGCTGTATTTGAAGGGCAATACTGCGACCCAGAAGCCTTCGTCGGCACGCGCGGCGCCGGAATCGGCGGCGACCGTCGTGCGCGCAGCCGCGGTAGAAGCTGGCGTGGTGCGCGGGACGGTTCGCGCCAGATCGCGGAATTCGTTGCTGACGTCGCGCGCAGTCTGCACTCGATGGCGCGGCTCTTTCTCCAGGCAGCGGCGAATGACGCGAGCCATGTCGGAAGACAATTCCGGACGGAGTTCGGTAACCGAGGGTGGGCTGTCGCGCAGGATCGACGAAATCAGTTCCGCCGATGAGCTGCCTTCAAAGGGGCGTCGCCCGGTTGCCATCTCATGCAGCATCACACCGAAGGAGAAAATGTCGGATCGGTGGTCGAGCGGGCGGCCCGAGACTTGTTCGGGCGACATGTACGCGGGAGTTCCCATCACCATGCCAGCCTGGGTGTAGCCGGCGGAAGCCATGGTCGCGCCATTTGCCGTCTCGGCGCCCACGTCTTTTGCCAACCCGAAATCCAGAACTTTGACCCGCCCTTCATTGGTCACCATCACATTCGCGGGCTTCAGGTCGCGATGCACGATGCCTTTCTCGTGCGCTGCGGAAAGGGCCTCGGCAATCGCGCCGGCGATTTCGATGATCCGCTCCGACGGCAATCCGTTGGCAGAGATCAGCCGATCCAGCGGCTGCCCCTCGATCAATTCCATGGTGATGAAGTGGACGTTATCGGATTCCTCGACCGAGTAGACGGTCACCACGTTGGGATGATTGAGTGCGGCGACGGCGCGAGCCTCGCGCTGGAAGCGGGCAAGCCGGTCAGGGTCACCGGCCATCGTAGGCGGGAGAACTTTGAGGGCTATTTCCCGCGCCAGCTTGGTGTCGGTAGCGCGGTACACCTCGCCCATTCCGCCGGCGCCAATTGCAGCGCTGATCCGATAGTGGGCCAGCGAGCGACCGATTAGACGGGCTTTCCCCAAGTCGTCCACGTGTCAAATCTCCGCGACTGAATCGAGACAGCGCCGATTCTACACCATGTCGTGCGCGTGAACCGTTGATGCGTCTGTTGCCGGACACGACGTTGGCGTGCGCGGACGTTCGCCAACGCCCCACGTCTATTCAAAATTCTTTGGTGCTGCAAATCGGCGTTTCCTTGCCTCGGTGAACCGTAATCGACTTTGTAGCGCAATATAGACTTACCCTTTGCAAATCGGCGCCTCATCTTCGGGATTGCGGGGAGTGGAGCACATGATGTCACACTTACGTTCGTTTGTTGCGCCAGCGAGAGATCTCGCTCTTTTGGGCGCGGTGGTTATGGCTGTTTGCTGCATCGCGGTGCATTCCCAGACTCCATCGAGTGAAGCACGCGTGGAGCAGTACTTCGAGAGCATCCGGAACAACCCCAACGAGCTGATGGCGTTTCTGCGGGAGATGCCCAAAGGCGGAGACCTGCACAATCATCTTGTTGGGGCCATCTATGCGGAATCGTTCATCGAATGGGCGGCAGAGAAAGGTCTTTGTGTCGACCCCAGCAGCTTCTATCTCAGTGAGCCGCCGTGTGGTGGTGCAAAAGGTACGGTACCCGCCCGCAATGCGCTGACCGATCGCTTCCTGTATCGCGATATGGTCGACGCCTACTCAATGCGCAAGTGGGAACTCTCCGGTCTGTCTGGACATGACCACTTCTTCGATACATTCGACAAGTTCCTTGCGGCCAGCTACGGCAAGACCGGCGAGATGCTGGCCGAAACTGCAGCCCGTGCGGCGTGGCAGCGTGAGGTCTACCAGGAGCTCATGCATGCTCCCGCGTTCCCGGACACTCTGGCTTTGGCGAATCGAAGCGGTTGGGACGACGACCAGTCGCGACAGCGCGCGAAACTCCTGGCTAATGGCATGGCGCAGGTCGTGGCTGCGGCTCGCAAAGAGATGAGTGAGGCGGAGACGGTTCGCGACTCTACGTTGCATTGTGCCGGCGCTCAGCCTGATCCTGGCTGCAAGATCGTGCAGCGCTATCAGTACATGGCCTTGCGTGGAGTACCCAAGGAGGTGGTCTTCACACAAATGGTCCTGGGATTTGAGCTGGCCAGCGCCGATTCCCGCTTTGTGGGCATCAATCTGGTTCAACCGGAGGAGTGGTATGTTGCCCGGCGAGATTTCGCGTTGCATATGCAGATGCTGCAATATCTGCATGGCGTTTATCCCAAAGTGCACATCGCCCTTCACGCTGGCGAGCTGGCGCAAGGCATGGTGACACCGGAGGAGTTGTCCTTTCACATTCGCTCCTCGGTCGAAACTGCGCATGCCGAACGAATTGGACATGGAGCGGATGTGATGTACGAAGATCGCCCTTACGAGCTGCTGCACGAGCTGGCGCAGCGCGATGTCATGATTGAAATCTGCCTGACCAGCAATGCCACCATTCTGGGCATCGAGGGCAAGCGCCATCCGCTGGCCGACTACATTCGCGCGGGAGTTCCGGTTGCGCTGGCGACCGATGACGAAGGTGTCTCCCGCTCGGACATGACGCAGGAATACTTGCGTGGCGCTCTCGATCAGAATCTGAACTACACGCAGTTAAAGAAGATGGCGCGCACCAGCCTGGAGTATGCCTTCCTTCCCGGGGCCAGCTTGTGGACTGACGGCCGAAACTTTACCCCGGTGAAGGAATGCGCGACCGACTTAACTTCACCCCAGACTCCGTCAGCAAGCTGCGCGGCCTTTCTCAAGCGAAGCGAGAAAGCGAATCTGCAATGGAAACTGGAGTCCCAGCTGTCCAGCTTTGAATCCCAGCCTGGATTTTCCCTGGGCGCAGATTCACTTCCACCGATCCACTAGCACCGGTCCCGTTGCCGGCGCGTCACAACCACGCCGCGGAAATAAGGATCGCTTTGCAGCTGACGTTGTCCACCGCCATCGCGGCGATGGCTGACATGCCCGCACCGCGAGCAGCTAAATCTTCGAGAGCACGCGCTTCCAGATCAATCCTTGATACTCGCGCAGAGTCTTGAAGGGGTTCATTTTGCTCTGGCTTTTCTTCAGCCCGTAGTCGTAGAGGAGAGGGACTTCGCTGAAGCGCCTGCTATAGGGCAGCACCCGCAACAACACTTCCAGGTTGGCCGCGAACGACTTGGTTGTAACGAAGCCGGCCCCGTAGTGCTGGAGGGCGCGTTGAACTGCATCTGCCCGATAGGCGCGATAAAAGATGGTGTAGTCGGTGATTCCGCGAACATGGAAAAAGATTGAAACCACGAAGTTGACGACGTAGCTGCCCAGCGTCCGCTGCCACGGAAAATTCAGATAGCCGCCGCCGCGAATATAGCGCGAGGCGACAACGACATCATCGCCGGCATAGACTCGCCGCGCCATTTCCGGTAGCAGCTTTAGATCGCTGGTACCGTCGCCTTCCATGATGAAAATGCAGTCGGTGGCCTCACTGCGCTTGGCCGCCGCCACCAGACCGTCATAAAAGGTCATTGGTACGCCCAGGTTCACCGGGTGGGAAATGATCTCCAGATCCAGCGCGTTGCGAAAGCGTTCGGCCTCCTGCAAGGTGTTGTCGCGGCTGCCGTCGTTGACCACGATCACCGCGAGCGCTATGGTCTGGGCCACCTGCTGCAGCTGCTGCAGCACTGCTCCCAGATTTCCCCCTTCATTGTAGGCAGGAATGATGACGTAGCTCTTTGGCAAGACGAACCCTGGTTACCCCAAGAAATCAGAACTGCAATCTCATGCTGACCGAAGCCGGCGCCATGTTGGCGACAAAGCGCAGCTCGACCGGTGCACCTTCTTAAAACGTTGCCACCACGCGCTCGACGTCAGCCCGATTCTGCTCCACCCAATTCAGCAACATCTCAATCCCTGGTAGTACATCAATCGCCGGGCGCCAGTCGAGCTCGCGCTCCGCTTTACGAATATCGGCGACGAAGACCGGCTGATCACCTGGACGTGTCTCGGCATATCGGACTGGAATGGTTTTCTTGAGGCGCTTTTCCAGGTGAGCCAGCAATTCCATCAGCGATAAGGTGCGCGTAGGACCGCCGCCCATGTTGAAAATACGGCCGGCGCTTTTGGCAGGATCGGAGGCGGCGCATTGGTATGCCGAAACCAGATCGTTGACGTGAAGAAGATCGCGCACCTGCAAGCCATCGCCGTAAATCGTAATCGGCCGCTCCAGCAGAGCAGCGATCAGGAACCACGCCACCCAGCCCTGGTCCTCCACGCCAAACTGGCGCTGACCGTAAATGCACGACTGGCGGAAAACCACTGTCGGGATGTTGTAGATCCGCCCATAGTCGTGCACATACTGATCGGCCGCACCCTTGCTGCATCCGTAGGGCGAGTGAAAGTCGAGCGGATAGTCTTCACCGATGCCGTCGGGAAAGTCGCGGAAGCTGTAGCGGGTGGCGCTCTTGTCGTAGGCGACGCCGGGCATTCCCCCGTAGACCTTGTTGGTGGAGGAATAGATCACGACAGGGTTGTTGCCGGATTCGCGCACCGCCTCCAATACATGGAAAGTGCCGCGCGCGTTGATCTCAAAATCTTCGATAGGACGAACGATTGACGTGGTGACGGCAACCTGCGCCGCCAGGTGTAGCACCAGTTCCGCCC
>JASHXK010000308.1 GCA_030043575.1 Terriglobales bacterium | reverse complement strand
TGACTTTCGCGAAGGATGCCTGTCTGGAACACACTCCGCATTTCTAATTCCCGTCCCTGGTTTGCTTTGAAGGGGCACGCCTTTAGTCGTGCCGTTAAGCCGTCTATTTGTTTACCCGAGCGGACTTTAGTCCGCGAGGGGAAATTCCCTCAGGGCCTAAAGGCCGTTCTCTACTCTGCTCTGAGGGCGGCTAAAGCCGTGCCCCTTCGAACCTGTCTCTGACAGCGGCCCTGAACCGTGCCCTTTCAAACCTGTGCTGACGGCGGCCCTGAACCGTTGCCCTTTCCAAGCATGTGCAATGCTTCGCACGCGGGCACCACAACGACACACAAATCATCCCTCGCGTCCAAGATACGTTGGGATGTCGGGGACTTCCACTGAACATCGGGATCGCCGCCGCAGTCCGCACCCGTGGTTCACGCGGAATGGACGGTCATCGGCCAACTACCAGCGCGACTCGGAGGGGTTTTCCCTGATCAGCTATTCTATCGGACTTTTCGGAAAAGGGGCAGTACCGGGAAGGCGAAATTCTGCCGGGAGGGAATTGAGTTCACCACCCTTCGACTTCGCTCGGGGCAGGCTCCGGCACGGAGGACATGGCGTTCAGCAAAAGTGCCGCCGTGTGGTAATCAAGCTAAGGCTCTTTCCACCAGCTAATTAGACCGTAATGCAAAATTAAGTTGCGCTCCCAATGGTGAGTGATATCTTTTCGCGCCAGAAGAGAGCCATCATAAAGGGAGCATCAACATGGCCCGGCAGCAGATCGCAGCTTCGAACTCCGACATCCCCTTACCACCGGGCATTGCGGCCCTGATCTTCCTGGCTGCCTTGGCGACGGCTCTCGCGATTGCCCCAATCGCGCAGGCGCAGACCTTTACCGTCCTACACAACTTCACCGGCGGATTGGACGGCGCCAATCCTTACACCGGCCTGACCATGGATCAGGCAGGAAATCTGTACGGCACGGCTCTGTATGGCGGGCTACAGGTGAACGATTGCCATATCACCAATGGCTGCGGCACGGTATTCGAGCTTGTTCGTGAGGGCTCGGGCTTCATTTTCCGTCCGCTGTACCAGTTCCAGGGTTTTCCCAGCGGCGACGGAGCGAATCCGCTGGGACGGGTTATCGTTGGACCCGACGGCGCTCTCTATGGCACAACCGCGTATGGGGGACGGAACGCAAACTGCGGATCCGATCAACCGGGCTGCGGCACTGTATTCAAGCTGACTCCTCCGCCTACCTTCTGCAAGAGCTTTGTCTGCAATTGGGAGGAAACCCAACTTTACAACTTTACTGGACTACCGGATGGAGACCAGCCGCAGGGCGAGATAGCATTCGACGCTGGCGGCAATCTTTACGGCGCAACATATTCTGGCGGAGGAGACGGCTCTGGGGGCACGGTCTACAAACTATTGCCCGCGCAAGGCAGCTGGACGCAATCTGTGCTGGGCATCTTCGAGTCTGGACTGAATCCTTATGGCGGCGTCCAGTTGGATCCGGCGGGCAACGTTTACGGCACTACGACCCTGTCCGAGTTCGTTTACCAATTGGTCCCGTTCGGTTCGGATTGGACATTGAACACTCTTTATCAGTTCAATGACGACGGCGGGATCTACGGTATGCTCGCCGGGGTAATCGTCGGCCCGGGAGGGAATCTATATGGTGGAACCTCGGAGGCGAGTCCTGTCATCTTTGAGCTCAGCCCCTCCAACGGCGGCTGGACCTACAACACGCTCTACTCCTTTAGCACTTTCGGACTGTCCGCCAACCTGGTGATGGATTCCGCCGGTAATCTCTACGGCACGACGCTCGGCGCGGGTCAGAGCTACGGCTCTGTTTTCAAGCTGACGCCTTCCAACGGCGGATGGACTTACACCGATCTGCACGATTTCACTAACGGCAGTGATGGAGCCTATCCGTACAGCAGCATCGTGATTGACTCCGCCGGTAATCTCTACGGCACGGCCTCTTCCGGCGGTGGTGACCGGTGCCCTCCTGGCATCGGTTGCGGCGTGGTGTGGGAGATCACGCCGTAGGCGATCTTCCGGTAACGATTGAGAAATCCGCGTAGCACAAGTAATCCGGCTGGAGAGTTCTGCGTGTAGGATTACTTGCGTTATTGCCTCTTCCCAACCATCGGGCGCCCTGCGTGGCGAATCTGAAGGATCGCTAGCCAGGACGCGAAGATCAGCAGGAGCGGAGCCGTGACCAGGCCGGGGAAATAGCCTCGCTGCCGTAAGGCAAGAAGGCAGTGGCCGAGGCCGTTGCCTAATTCCAGAATCGTCCAGAACCAAGCCACTCCCGGCGCTACCGGCCAACCTGAGCGTATCGGTACCGCCCAACACCACAGACCCAACGTGACAATCGCAATGTTCACGATAGCGAAGCCCAGCGCGAGATCGTTGCTGACGAGGCTGCTCACAAATTGGGCTGGGGCCAACACGTCGTACAACTTCGTGACGTATTCCTCGATGGAGTGCAACGCCTGGGCGAGGACCAGAAACAAGAATACGCGTTGGCTTCTGGGTTCCACGGGACCTTTGCGCCATGCTAACGCCTGTTGCGGGCGAGAGCAATTAATCCACGCGCTTGGCCGGTGCTGCGCGGAAAATGTTGCCATACCTGCTTCCCGGCAGAGAGCGTTTTGGTCCACCTGTTGTAATATCCGCATTGCACTCATGTTCCGTTGGGCTGCCCGTGCCATCAGCCGTTGACTGGAGGGGACCATGAAAGCTGCGAATCGAGGACGGCACCTTGTAATCCTGCTGCTGTTCGGAGCCTTCCTGGCCATCTCGCTTCTGCAGCCCAGCAGCAAGATCTTTGCGCAAGACGCTGCCCGCACGCAAGCCAGGCCTGACAGCGGCACAATCGCCGCGGGAAAGTTCCAGTTGCGGTATCGTATCGAAGGCACCGGCACGCCCGCGATCGTGATCGGGAGTGCAATTTACTACCCTCGTGTCTTTTCTCAGAACCTCCGCCAACACTTGCGCCTGGTTTTTCTGGACCACCGGGGCTTTGCACCTTCGCCAGGTCCTGTAGACACGACGGAGTTCGCCTTGGACGCGATTGTCGATGACATCGAGCGTGCCCGTAAGGAACTCGGGCTTGGGCGCGTCGCTATCATCGGTCACTCAGGCCATGCGCTCATGGCGCTCGAATACGCCAAGAAATATCCAGCCAATGTGTCGCAGGTGATCATGATCGCTATGTCGCCAAACTTCAGCGCGACATTTCTCGAGGCCAATAGCCGGTATTGGGAAGAATCGGTTTCTCCCGAACGCAAAGCAATCTTGAAGGAAAACCGGCAGCGTGTTCCCGACGAGAAGATAGACTCCGCACCTCCGGACGAGCAATTCGCCAAATGGTACATCCGGGAAGGTCCGCGCCTTTGGTATGATCCGCGGTTTGATGCGTCTCCGCTGTGGGAGGGTGTTCAATTCAACCTGGACATGTTTCACTATATGTGGGGACGCGTCTTCCACGATATCGACATCACCCAGGGACTCGACACCTTTGACCGGCCGGTATTCCTCGCGCTCGGGCGTTATGACTTCGCTTGTGGCCCGCCATCTCTGTGGGACCCGATCAGGCCGAAATTCCGGAATTTAACAGTGAGGGTGTTCGAGCGCAGTGGTCATACGCCTCCGTACGAGGAACCGGACCTGTTCGATGCGGAACTTTTGCGCTGGATGAAGGATCACCCGTAAAGAGAGTGATCCGGACTACTCCTGGCCGGAAGGCATCGGGCGAGGACCAGAAACAAGAATACGCATTGGCTTCTGGGTTCCACGGGACCTTTGCGCCATGCTAACGCCTCTTGCGGGCGAGAGCAGTTAATCCACGCGCTTGGCCGGTGCTGTCCGCACGCCACAATGCCCCGTCCCGCGCGGGACGGCTGCATAGTTCTTCGCACATCCTGCTAACACCGAAGCAGCCCTGCCGGAAGGCAATGACCTGCTCCGACGAGTCCCAAAAAGGGAAGACCGCCGTATTCGGCCTCAGGAGGTCGCTGGGCGGAATCGCCGTCTCTCTGGCCCACCCCGCCTCCGATCGTCGAAGTTAGACCCTGTGCTCATTGAGCACAAGCGGGTCTCGCGATCGTGTAGTTCGAGACCCGGTGGACGCGCTAATTGTCTGCTTTCTTCCCTGTGCTCCGTGCCGGAGCCTACCCTGAGCGAAGTCGAAGGGTGGTGAACAGAATTTTCGAATTCGCCTCGGATAATCCGATGCCGGATGGAGCGAACCTAGTTCGTATCGGCCACCAGCGGCGCAAACAGGTTATTCACCTGGTAGCTGCCGATTCCCGTAACCAGGTCATAACCGGGTCCGGCCTCGCAATCCAATCCGCAGTTGCCGTTGGTTCCTGATGTTATGTCATGGAAGTCGGTATCGTAGTTGTTGCCGTAATAGATGTTGTACAGGTCCTGCGCGGCCTGACTGAGAACGGGCTTTCCCGCAAGCACGCGCGCAGAGTTGACGATGGTGAAGAACGAGGCCCAGTCGGGCGAGGCCACACTGGTGCCGCCGACCTCCACCCAGCCGTCGTCGCTGTAGGTGTCATAGACGGGAACGCCGGTGTTGGGATTGGCGTCAGAAGCGATATCGGGTACGCAGCGAAAGCCGTTGGGTTGAAACTGAGCGCACGCCGTCACTTGCCACGACGGCTCCGCCTCGACGCTGCTGATTCCGCCCGAGCCGAATTGCCAGGCTGACTCGCTGCCGTAGTTAAGCCCCAGCGGACTCGCTGTGGGAGCAGCGCTGGACAATGCCAGGGTGGTACCGCCGGCGGCGATCACACAGGGTGAAGTGGAGGGGTAGTACGTGTAATGCCCGCTGTCGCCGGTGGCGGCGACGAAGGTGACCGGCTGCCCATTGCCGTTCGTGACATTGCAGAAGTAGCTGTCGTACTCGGTCTCTCCCGAAAACTCGTTGGTACCCCAACTCATGGAAACCACGTTGGCGTTGTAGGGCGCGGCGACCGCGACCCCAACCGCGTTGAAGAGATCCTGATTGCTGTCGCTGACCGCTTCGACCAGAATAATGTTCGCCCGCGGCACCAAAGCACAAGCCTGTTGCGTATCGAGCGACTCTTCCAGGTCCCATCCTTGACCTTGGACCGTGCCGAGTTGCACTACTTGAAAGTTACACGGTGCGAGATGAAAGTAGTTGGCGTAAAACGCAAGGTCGGAGGTGATATTGGGATCGGCGTAGGCGTCCACCAAGGCAATGGTCATGCCCTGGCCCTGGTTGGGGATTTGATTGAAGCCATAAGCCGCCTTGAACTGTACCGGCAAATAGCCGTAGGGGCCGAACTCGGGCGGCCGATTCGTATTAACCACAACGTTGGTATGCGCGTATCCGGTGGGCGACTCCGGCCTCTGCGCCAGCAGCGGCAACGAAGCGACAAGCGCAGCAAGTACTCCAATCGACAAAGCACACAGTCTCTTCATGTATGGATTCCTCGTAAGTTTCGCGTCAGTAGTAGTTGGCTAACGATGGCTGGCGATGCCGGATAATGCTATATCGCAGTGACTGTTCGGTCTACTGATAAAGCGGGTGATGTTCGAAATTTGACAATTGGATTCTATTCAGAAACCGCGCAGCACCAGCCCCGAGCCGCGAATCGCGCTCGACGATGCCGCAGACGGTGAGCGAATGCCTGCCGGATGCGGTGGAACATCAGGCCTTCAGCCCCGCGTTGCCGCGAACGCTCCCGCGCAAATCGCCTGCCGCACTTTCCGCATCGTCCCCAGGTAATACGCCAGGTTGTGAATGGTGTTGAGCACCTGCGCCAGCAATTCATTCGAAGAATAAAGATGCCGCAAATAAGCGCGCGAGTAGCGGGCGCAGACCTTACAGCCGCAGGCCGGATCGAGCGGGCCTTCGTCAGCGGCGTAGCGGGCGTTCTTGATGGTGATGCGGCCTTCGGAGGTGAAGAGCAAGCCGTGACGCGCCGCACGCGTCGGTAGAACGC
>JASHXK010000307.1 GCA_030043575.1 Terriglobales bacterium | reverse complement strand
CAGTCAGCTTTCCAGCCGCGGTATCGAAGTCCTGAACGTAGATCTGCGACTCCCCATCGCGCGACGATTCAAACAGAATTCGTTTTCCATCGGGCGAAAAACGAATCCGGTCCTCGCCCTTGCCGTCGGCGGGCGTCAGTCGTCGCGAGTCTCCGCCGGCGATCGGCACGATCCAGAGATGCGGTGTCTTCGTGTTCTTCTCCAGGTCAACGTCGACGGCGCTGAAGGCGACCCACTTGCCGTCAGGCGAGACGATGGGCTCGCCGATGCGCTTCAATTGCATCATGTCTTCGAAGGTGAAGGGGTGTTTGGTTTGCGCGAAGCCGCAGAGCGAGCAGCAGATTAGGAAAAAGAGAAGACGACGAAGCATGAAGCCTCCCGGAATCCCGTCCTAGCCCAGCAGAAGGCCTAAGGAGGGGCAGCCAGCGGACACAACCGCTGGCACACGCCAAAAACTGGATAGTGTAGCAGGCCAAGAGCGCGAGAGGTCGTGAAGAACGGTGTCGTCCCTACGGGACTCGATTGAATCTTTCGCGCTACCCAGGACTCCGCCTTCGGCTCCGTCCTGGGCTAAGCTGTTCCGTCCCGCGTGGCGGGACTCGGTCAGATGCGGTGCAATCGATGACGACGATTACGGGCATCATGCCTCTGCACACAAACCAGAGCCTACGGGGTGGCGACAAGCTAGCAGGGATGGTTTGCTGACAGCAAAAACACGGCGGGACGATCCCGCCGCTTCGCTGTCACTGCAACTGATGAACGCTACTTCACCACCTGCAGATTGTTCGTTACCTGAAAGAGGTCTCGAACCTGATTGGCGGCGACGTTGGCCATGTTCTTGTCGCCTTCGTTATTCACGTAGCCCTTCAGCGTGAGGTGCAGGTTATCGACGATGATGCGGATATCAGGCGAAGCCGGGTAGAAGTACCGCGACAGGCCACCGGTGCGCGAAAGGGCACCAAGCACACGCTCGCGGGCCTGATCGTCCAGCATGTTCGGCGGCAGCACGCGAATGTTATTGACCACCTTGTCCACGCCTTCGATCCTCTTGACCGCTCGCTCGGCGTCCTGACGGGTCTGCGAGTGAAGGCTGATGACTGCGCCGCTCAGGGTTACCGTGCGGCCCTGCACGCTGTACTCGATATCATCGAATACGCCGTAATGCAGCAGCGTGAGCATTTGGTGGCGAACCTGTGTGGCGATTTTCGCCTCCGTGGGATCGGCCGACGCGGGGGGCAAATTCTTGACATCGAGCGTCACCGGACCATTGCTGGTCACTGGCGGCGTGTCCATGTTCGCCGTTGGCATTGCGGCCGAGAGTACCGGCGACGTTTGCGCCGCCGCTCCCAAGCCCAATGCCAGCAGCGAGGTTAACAGCAGCATGCGTTTCATGACTTTCTACCTCCATGCTTACTTCATTGGATGTAGGTAGAAACACGCTGGCTGCGGCGGCGACTCGTTGAAGACAGGGGGCTTAACAAATCGTAACGGAGGGGTACGTAATTTCTAGTCAGGCAACTGGAATCGCGCAGGAGGCTGTAACGGTGTCGGCAAGGGCGATCGGTTGGTACTGCAATGGGTAATTTGGCCCGCGGATCGGATACGCACCTGCATCCTCAATTCTGTTGCTTTGCAGGCACCAGGTCCTTCACCGCTTCCTGGTCGAAGTGGTTAGCACGATCTTTGTCGCCCAGCGCTCGCCAGGCGTTGGCTCGTCCCATAGCGATTTGGTAACGAAAGCTATAGCTCCCCGTCGCCGCCATCAGGTCCGGAGGAGCGTTTCGCTCGGCCTTGTCAAACCACTCCAATGCGGGTTTGGGCTGGTGCATTTCAAGATAGAGTTGCGCCAGCTTCAGCATCTCAGCCGACTGAGGTGCGGACGCCAGGTTAATAGCTAGTTGTTGCGCCACAATCGCCAGATCGTTCCAGCCCTCACGCTTGTACAAGGTCGCGGTTGTAAACCACATCAGAGACTCTTTCGGATCCAGCTGAACCGCCCACACAAGTTCACGTTCCGCGCTCCTACGATCGTCCATCGCCAGGTAGACCGTTCCCTTCAGCCAGGGCACGAAGGAATTGCCCGGCAATAGCGCGCCGGCTTTGTCGGCCGCGGCCAAGGCCTCGGAGTTACGCCCCAGAGACGCCAGAACGCTGGCCGCGTTGGCCCATTGATTGAAAGCGCCGGTGCGCGATTTCACGATCGGTTCCGCGGGCAAGGGCGCGGTCGCACAATTCACCTGCGCGCGCTTGATCAGCTCTTCGGTCTGCGGCGTGCGTCGCACGAAGATTGCGGAGACTTCGTCCAGATACACTGTGGCCCAGCCGGTGCTTTCACAGAAGTTCTTGACCGCGGCCAGAGCCCCTTCAAACCTGTTGAGCGGCAGAATAATGGTGTTGATGTTGTAATGCTCTGACTCGCTCTTCCACCTGTCCGAGTCCAGCGAGTTCTGCATCAACTCGGCTTCGTGGTGAAACAACTCGGTGCCAAACGGAATCGCACGGCCATCGAGGTAGTCGCGCCGCTGCGGGCCAAGCATCCACAGCAGATATCCGCCTTCGTTGTAGGTGTTGTAGATTTCCCCCGGCAGATTCTCGCGCTGTACAAACTCCACCGCGCGATGCGGAAGCTGCCAGCCTGGTCCCGCGCCAAAGGTAAACGGCGAATGGTTACGATTGTTTACAACATCGTAGCTGCGTGCTCCTGCAAATGCGGCAAAAACGACGATGACGCACGCCGCAAGCGCTAACCGTATTCGCTTGTCCCAAATCCTTTTGCGAGCGAACTCTATCGGCACATCCAGATAACTCCCGCCGAGCACGACAATCACGCACGCGGTTACGGCGAACATACGCACGTGCTCCATTCCCAGATAAACCGCGCTGACCAACAAAATTGCGGCTCCAAAACGCTTCTGGATGAGCGCTACGACTACAGTCAGCACAGCCATCAACAGCAACAGATAAAACGAGCTTCTCGTATTCCGAAACAGGAAAACTGCCGTCGCCGAGGGCCAGTTCAGCGGCACCCTGCCCCACTCCGCGATCCATCCGGAGTGCAGAGCCATCGCGCGATTCTGGCGAATCAGCGCAGTATAAATTCCCCAGCCCCAGGGATTCGCCAAGGTGGCAAGCGCCGTAGCTGCGTACCATGGCCACGAGCGGCGCAGCCGCTCTAGAGCTTCAGCCCGACGCACGCCGGCAAACGGCATCTCCAACAGATCAATGCCCACGAATGCCGCGATCAGCCCCAGCCCGGCTACAAATCCCAGGTGGAAATTGACCCACCCCAGCATCAGCAGCGGCAGTAACCATAGCCGAGCGCGTTTTGTCCGATAGTTCTCCCATAGGACGGAGAGAAACGCTGCGAAGATGACCACGGTAAACATATCGGCGCGTGGTGCCGTGCGACCGGCGATGATTGACACGGAGATAATGGCGATCGCAGCGGTCGCGGCCGATCCTCGCCGGAGCAGCAAGGCAACGGTTCCTGCGCAGGCGAAAGCGCCCGTCCATGACAACAACGCGTATCCACCGATCAAGTACATCCCATACAGAAACAGACCGGACCCGACCGGATAAATCCAAGGCTGCCCCTGCGCGGTGTAGGAGAAAACATCGGTCGAAAAAACCTGATGATGCTGCGCCACCCATCGTCCCGTAGCCAGTTGCCAGAAGCTGTCAGGGTCGCAGACCGTACGCAGGCCGGCCAAGAATGCATAGGTCAATGCGATAGCACCGAGCAGGAAAAACAGGCGCCGGCTCCATTGCGAAGCCGCACCCGTGTCCGATGTGGAATCCCGGTCTGTATTTACGAGAAGTTCGGCTGGTTGTGAGCCCATGGTCAAAACACTTGCGCCAGCGGCGACGCACTTCGAAGCATTTCTACTCGCCTCCCTGCAGCGATAGCTTCAGAAACGCCAGGCTTAGCTTTCTGGGGTCCGGGCTTTTGCCCATTTCTGCCGGCGAACGAACCGCCCCGTCGACACGGAAGCGAATCTGCACCGGACTCGAGGACAGCAGCACGTTGCGCCGAATCTGCACCGTTTTGGTGGTAACCCAATCCGGCGAGTAGTGAAAAACCCATGTTCCCAGGGTTACATTGTT
>JASHXK010000306.1 GCA_030043575.1 Terriglobales bacterium | reverse complement strand
CGGCGGCGCCGCAGCAGGCCGCGAATCTCGTCCTCGGCCGCATCTTTGAAACCGGGATACGCCTCGGCGCTGATGAAGTGCTCGTCGTCGGCGGGGTAGTGCTTGCGATAGCTGTTGTACGGCACCCGGATGGTGCGGTCGGCACTTTCGTCTTTGAACAGCTGGCCCTTGCGCTTCGCCAGCACCCCGATCACTTTGAACGGCACGCCATCCACCAGAATGGTCTGGCCAATACCGTCGTGCCCGGGAAAGAAGTTCTTGTCGATATCGGCGCCGATGACGGCCACGTCTTCGCGGTGAAGATCCTCGAAATCTGTATAGAACCGGCCTTGCACGACGCGCGCGTTCTGCACCTCCGGGTAGGAAGCGTCGGCGCCGGAGTAATCAAGATCGGTAATCTCATGCTTGCCGAAGCGCGCTACCCGCAACGGCGGCCGCTGCTGGTCAGGATCGATGCGCGGAAAAATCTCCGTGGTTACGCTCTTCACGTGCGGACACTCGGCGGCAATCGCGTGCGCATCCTCCAGCGTGAGCGGCTTGCGATTGCGCTCTTCCTCGCTCATGCGTCCTACGCGAATGGCAAAATCCCAGCGGAAGATGAAAAGCGTGTTGGTGCCGTAATCCTCCAGGTAGCCCTGAATGTCGCGGCTCAGGCCCACCAGGATCGAGGCGACGAAGATCATCGCGGCCACGCCGATCACTACGCCTAGCACCGTCAGAAACGATCGCGTCTTGTGATCGCGAACCGTCTCCAGCGCCATCTTCGAGTTTTCGCCAAAATGCAAACGCATAAAAGCAGTGGCCAGCGATCAGTGACCAGTGGCCAGCGAACTGCGAGACTGTTTCTGCTGCAATGAAGTGATCAGCCCATTCAAAATTCGTCCAAGTTCGGCGAGACTGTCAGAGGCTGACTCTCGTTGCTCGAGTGTGAGGTAACCAAGATTTTTACCGATAATGACCTGTGTTTCCACCTCGTACAGAGAGCCGCGAGCATGACACAAGAACTGAATGAATTCTCCCTTGGTTGCGCGCCCTTGCCCTTCTGCAATGTTGCTTGCGATCGATACAGCCGCCCGGCGCAGTTGACTGGTCAGACCGTAGATTTCAGCTTGCGGGAATGCAGACGTGAGGGAATAGATTTCGGTCACCACGGCAATCGCCTTTTGCCAGGCTATGAGTTCTTGATATTTCTTAAGCTGCATTCCAAAACCTCTTTCGTCACCTGCACCTACGAGTCTTTTTCTGGCCACTGGCCACTGGCCACTGACCACTAGTTCTCATATCGCAGGGCTTCAATCGGGTCCAGCTTCGCCGCCTTTCTCGCTGGATACACGCCGAAGAACATTCCCACCGCCGACGAGATTCCAATCGCCAGTACAACCGCAGACACCGGCACTGCCATCGGCACGGGCGTCGCCGTTCGCACAATCACCGCCAGCATCCACGCGATGAAGACGCCAATCGCGCCGCCAACCAGCGCCATCACGGTCGATTCCACCAGGAACTGCAGCAGTATGTCCCGCCGCTTGGCGCCCAGAGATTTGCGAATCCCAATCTCGCGCGTCCGCTCGGTCACCGACGCCAGCATCACGTTCATAATGACCACGCCTCCGATAATCAGGAAAATCGATACTAGTCCGACCATCCCCGACGCCAGCGTCCCGGTGAGATTCTTCCACAGGCCCATCAGGCTGTCGCTGGCGAGAATGCCGAAGTTGTCGTCGTCGTTCGGCTGAAGATGGCGCCTGGCGCGCATCAGCATTCGCGCCTCTTCCTGGGTGCGCGCCAGCCACTCCGGCCCACGTGCCTGCACGTTGACGCTGAGCGTGTTGTTGCGCCCGTACATCGCCAGCCAGGTCTGGATCGGGATATAGACAAAATTGTCCTGCGACTGCCCAAAGGTATTGCCGATGCGCTTGGCCACGCCGACAATCTCGAACTCCTGTCCATCGACGGTAAGAATCTTGCCGATGGGATCGGTATTGGCGAAAAGCTTGTCGGCAACGTCGGCGCCGATCATGCAAACCATGTCGCGATGCTCATTGTCGCTATCGGTGATGTACCGTCCGGTCGCAACCTCTTCCACGTCCATGTCGCCAATGTTCGCAGTCACCCCGCGCAGGTCGACGCCCTCCATGTTCTGCCGCTCGTTGCGGATATTCGCGGCACGCCGTACTTCAACCCCAACCGCCTTGGGCAGCTTCAGGTTGTCGCGCAGCGCGACGTAATCGTCCCAGCTGATATCGCGGTTGCGGCGCTGCGCCCTCAGCAACTCCATCGAGTCGTTGATGATGGGGTATTTGTGGATGAGAAAGACATTGGAGCCGAGATTCGCCACGCGGCTGGCAAAATACTGATTCATCCCGCTAATAAGGGCAACGACCAGGATCAGGGTGGTCACCGACAGGATGACCCCGAGCAGCATGAGAAACGAGCGCAGCTTGTGCGCGCGCATGGTCTGCAGCGCGATGAGCGTCGGCTCGCGCAGAAAGTGTCCGCGCGCAAGTCTGCGTTGCTGCGATGCCGCTGTCATTGCAAAGTGCGGGATTCCCTTGCCTCTATTGTACGCAAGGGAACAAACGGCTCCGGCTGGTAATACGAATAGGGCAGGGAAGAAGTTTCAGTCAAACGGTTGGTGGAACTCCTAGCGGCTGCTGACCATCGGCGAGGCCTTGATAGCCACTCCGGAATCGAGGTCGAGCTTTCTGCCCTGTGGACTGAATCGCGGTAGCTTGGCCAAGCCCCACCGGTTGAGTTTGAACTGCACCGAGGTGCCCAGCACGCCAAAGCCGTATTTCACGCTGCGGCGGAAGTTGATGGACGAGGCTTCCTCGAAATACTTCGTCGGGCACGACACTTCGCCGATACGGAATCCGAAGTGAACGCATTGCGCCAGCATCTGGTTGTCGAAGACAAAGTCGGGAGAGTTCTCCATCAACGGCAGCGTGGTAAGAACCTTGCTGCTGAAAGCGCGATAGCCGGTGTGATACTCCGAGAGTTTGACGCCCAGAAACAGATTTTCGAATGCCGTGAGGAAGCGGTTGGAGATGTATTTGTAGAGCGGCATGCCGCCGCGCAACGCCTGTCCGCCGATGATGCGCGAGCCCAATACGACGTCGTAGACGTCATAGGCCACCATGCTGGCCATCGCCGTAATCAGTAGCGGCGTGTACTGATAGTCGGGATGCACCATGATGACGACGTCAGCACCCGCCGTCAGCGCCTCGCGATAACACGTTTGCTGATTGCGCCCGTATCCGTAATTCCTGTCGTGCACGAAGACCAGCAGCCCAAGTCTGCGGGCGAGTTCCACCGTTTTGTCTTTGCTGTAATCGTCCACCAGGATGCGGATGTCGACCAGCTCCGGGATCTCGCGCACTGTCGCTTCGAGTGTCAGCTCCGCGTTGTAAGCCGGCATCACAACCGCAACCCGTTTCCCGTTAATCATGGATTGAATCCCTGGGAGAGCCTGCGAACATCATAAACTGCAGGCTGCGCTTTCCGATACCCGCGGCCATGGCAGCTCCCATAAGAGAACGAGCCAGGCTGCCATTCTGCTAATCTGAACAGCTCTCCATGCCATCCGCCTTCATCCTTGTAGCCGTACTTTGCGACTTGCTGGCCGCCGCCGGCACAGCCTATTTCGCGATGGCGGTCTGGGCAGGGAAGCGCTTTCAGAAGGAGCGTGGCCACGCGGAGGACCAGGGCTTCACTGCTCCGGTCAGCATTCTGAAGTCGCTCAAGGGGCTGGATCCGGACATGTACGCGGCGTTTCGCAGTCACTGCCTCCTCGATTATCAGGAGTACGAAGTGCTGTTCGGAGCGCACGATCCGGGCGAACTGGCGTTGACGCTGGTCGAAAAACTGCAGCGGGAATTTCCTGAACGCAGCTTACGGGTGATTCATTGCCCAGAGGTCCTGGGTCTCAACGGTAAAGTCGGCAACCTGGCGCAGATGCTGCCGCACGCTCGTTACGAGCACATCATCATCAATGACAGCGATATTGTCGTGCCGCGCGATTACCTCAGGCGCGTGCTCGCGCCGTTTGCCGATCCGCGCGTCGGCATGGTGACAACCCTCTATCGCGGAATACCGGGAAGATCGATTGGCTCACGACTGGAGTCGCTGGGACTGAGTAGCGACTTCACTGGCGGGGTGCTGATCGCGCGGGCGCTGGAGGGGGGAATTCGCTTCGCGCTGGGCGCGACTGTCGCTACCACCAAGTCCGTTCTGCGCGAGATCGGCGGCTTTGAACCGCTGGTTGATTATCTTGGCGACGACTACGAACTGGGAGCCCGAACTGCGTCCAAAGGTTACAGAATCGAACTGGCTGACACAATCGTCGATACTGCTCTGCCGGATTACACCTTTCGGGATTTCTGGGCGCATCAGATGCGCTGGGCGCGCAACATCAAAGATCGCCGTCCAGCGCAATACTTCGGCCTGATTGTTACTTTCGGTCTGCCCTGGGCGATTCTCACGGTGTTGCTCCAATCGAGGGCCGTGTGGGCATGGCTCCTGCTGGTCGCGGCTGCTGCGGCGCGACTGGCTGCGGCGCAGACCGTAGGCCGCGATGTGTTGCAGGATGAGAACCTCGAAAAGCACGCCTGGCTCCTGCCGTTGCGCGATATCGTCGCTCTCGCGGTTTGGATTGCGAGCTTCTTCGGCAATACCGTTGAATGGCGTGGCCTGCGCTTCCGGCTGCGTAAAGGGAAACTGGAGAAAATTCGAAAGAATCGTCGAGGTTAGCGATGGAGTTGTTTATCTTTGCTCGCTTCCACGCGCAATCAGGCAACGAAGCAGAGCTCGAGCAGGCAGTCCACGATGTCGTCGCTTCTTCCCGCGAGGAAGACGGCTGTCTCGGCATTGACGCCTTCCGTTCCACCCGCGATGCGGGCCTGTTCTATATACATTCACGCTGGATCAGCGAAGACGCGTTCGAGATTCACGCTGGTTTGCCGCACACGGTTCGCTTCATTGAGCGCGTTGAACCGCTCATCAAGCATCCCTTGGATGTAACGCGAGCGACAA
>JASHXK010000033.1 GCA_030043575.1 Terriglobales bacterium | reverse complement strand
TCGTAGGCAGGCCGGCGATACTTCCATCGCTCATCCGGCTCGGGCGGGTTGACTACCATCGTCGCGTTCGCCTCGAATACAAGGACCTCCCCTTGCGGGTTCAGACCGAAGTCTACCCCCGCATAATCCAGGCCGAGCGTGAATTGAATGTGTTTGAGCGCATTCATCGCCTCAGGTCCCAACACGCCGGGCATGTCTTTCAAGAATGCCGCATCTTCTGCGCGGTGCTGCGGATTATCGGCCATCTCCGCGGTGAAGTAATGGATTTTCCAGTGGCTTGATATGGCGACATGCAGCGGATAGATTTGTCCGGCAATCATCATTGCCCGGTACTTGCGGCTTTTCCCGTCGGCTGCGCGAGCATCCAGGTATTGCATAACGATAAGCTCCTGCCCGGGAAGTTCCGACAAGGCTGCAGGAAGCTTCTCGATGCTCTCCACCTGTACAAAATACAAACCGGTATGGTAACCGGGCGCGCGCAGCAGAAGTGGAAAGCGAAAGCCATGCTGTTCCAAGGTCCTCGCTGTGTCCCGATCGCAGAGCCGCTCCCGCGGCAGGATCATCGTAAGCGGCGTGATCACACCCGGCAGTTGCGCCAGACGTTGGGCATTACTCATGCGGCCGGTAGCCAGCACGGCGGCGGGCGCATTGAGCACCGGCACCTGGGTCAGCGAGAGCAGAGTTTGCGCCGCGGTGAGCGCCCCGGCGGATGTGTCTGCGTCACCGATGCCGTTCACCACCAGTTGATGCCTAGGCAAAGGAACGTTTACGTCGTAATACTCCGGCAGCACCACGAAGGTCTGGAACAGTTGATCGCTTATAAAACGCTGGAAATGTACATTGCCGCCAGTGGTGGAGCTAAACAGCAGTATGGGCACAGGCGCGTGCCGTCCGCGATAGGGTAACGGGATGAGATAGCGATGTTCAAATGCCCGCTGCCGGTGCCATGCTGCCTTCGGTTCCTCGCCCAGTTGTCTCAGCACGTATGCCAATCCTTCATGTGCCTTGTCGTAGCCGGGCTTAAGGCTCAAGGCATATTCGAAGTGCGCCCGGGCTTCGCGCAGGAATTGCAGCGCCTCCTCATTCTTGCCGCGCGCCTGCAACATCTCGCTCTCCTCATAGAGACTCACGCCCAGGTTGATGCGACTCTGCAGATCGCTGGGGTGCCGCGCTACGGCCTCGCGGTAGGCCGTTCGCGCCGCCGTGCGATGCCCGGTCACCGCCAGCGCCCGGCCGAGATTGTTCAAGGCTGCCACGTGATACGGCTGCTGCTCCAGCGCCTGCAGGACTTTGATGTAGTCTTGCCGGGCTTCGAGCGGCCGGTTCAGCTCCAGCAGGAGATAGGCTCGCCGGAAGCGCAGATCGACTGATTTCGGGTTCGTCTCCAGTTGACGCTCGATCTTCCGCAACTCCGTTTCCCATTGCGCGCGCTGCGGAATAGCGAGAGCAAAAACTTCGGCCTGACGCGCTGGACTGGCACAACCCGTGAAACGACGGCCCAGGCTTAGCGTTCGTTCCAGAAGAGTGTCAATTTCCCGTTGGCTCGTGCGGTGGTTTATGATCGCTGCCCGAATCGCTACCCGCCCATCAATCACCGTGGTCGATGGCGCCACGCTTCCGGACTCCTGTAACGCGACCACGATCTCCGCATTCACCCGATCGGCGTCGCCAGCCCGGTAGCGGAAGCAGACCACATTCAACTCTACCGGCGCCAGAAGTTCCAGCTCCGCATTAGCGTTGATTTGCTGTTCCAGATATTGCGCCAGCGCGCAACTGCGCGCGATCGCAGTCCCGATCGCCTCGGTGCCGTAAACCTTCAACGTGAACCACGTTTTCAGGGCGCGAAAACCGCGCGAGAGATCGGGACCATAATCGCAGGGCCAAGGTGACCCAGCAGCTAGGCCGCGAGTCTCGCGGCGCAGGTAATCGGAAGAAGCGGCGAACGCATTGCGCTGCAGCGTGCCATCGCGAACCAGTAGAAAACCCGCATCGTAGGGCACCTGTCCCCACTTGTGAAAGTCGAAAGCCAGCGAATCCGCCTGCTCGATGCCAGCCAGCTTGGGCGCTAACTCCGCCGAAAGCATGGCGAGCGCTCCATAGGCGCCATCAATGTGAAACCAGAGCTTCTCTCGCCGCGCCAGTTGCGCCAAAGCGCCAAGATTGTCGATGGCGCCGGTATCCACCGTTCCAGCCGTTCCTACAATTAAGAACGGCCGCGCTCCGGCTTCGCGATCTTTTCTGATGGCCTTGTCTAGCGCCGCCAAGTCCATGCGGCGGCGTGTGTCGATGGGGATCAGCCGCAAGGCATCGCTGCCGATGCCGCAAAGATCCAGAGCTTTGGCAATGCAGCCATGAACGGCCACAGAGGCGTACGCAGCCAGCCGCAGCGGCCTGGCGGCCACGCCCAGGCGGCGCACATCGCAGCCCAACACCGCATCGCGAGCAACCACCAGAGCGGCAAAATTTGCCATCGACGTACCGGTTACAAACAGCCCGCTGGCGGTCTCAGGAAATCCGAACAGTTGTTGCATCCAGCGTGCGATTTCACGCTCCACCTCAATAGGAGTCTGATCGCGGCCACCCAGGTTCGCGTTCAACCCCGCCGCCAGCATCTCCGCCACCGTGCCGACCGGAGTGCCTCCGCCGTGTACCCATCCCATGAAACCGGGATGAACATTGCCCACGGCGTAGGGGAGTATGTACTGCATAAACTCCTGGTGAACCTCGGCCAGACGAGATGGCTTTTCGGGAATCGCTGCACGGAAGCGCTGGCGAACCTCCTCGGGAATCGGTTGCCAAACCCGTCGCTGACGGATGTTCTGGGTGTATTCCAATATGTCATCGAGCATGCGATGAGCTTGCAGCCGAAAATCTTCCCAATCAACGGGATCGAGCGTGATAGTTTCCTGTGCTGTCCCGGGGATTTGTACAGAAGAAGCCAGATCAGATTCCTCGTCTTGAAGTTGCAAACCAGAAAGCATCTCTGAGTCTCGGTTCCCGACGTACACATCGCCCCCGTGATAACCGACTGCAATCCAGGCACCATACAAGTCTTATGAAAACAAGGCTGGGAGACTCGCGCTTGGTCATTCGCGTTTCAGCCGGCCGTCTGCTAAGCGCCAGTATTACCGTAGTTTTCCTGTCGGCATCAATTCAGTCCGGCGTGGATGCAAGGAGTTAGAACTCTCGTGGGCGTGGTACCGTGCCTATGAATTAGAAAAAGGCGAGCCTCCCTGACCAACAGTTGTTAGAAATTTCTTATCGGCCGGAGCTTGTCACACCGGTGTCCGAACTGTCGGGCTGTCGGCGACTTCGGCGATCGTTCACACCCCTGGCGCCGTTGTCTGAAGCCGTTGGTTGAGCTAGATGTATCCACGATCAGCTCGACCCGGGCCAATACCAGGCCGAGCCCGTCTGCATTGGGGGCGCGGCCGACGGCAACCAGAATGTGAGTGCCCCCAGTTTCTTCTCCGCACCATTTTGCTTGACCTGGACTTGCACCGAGGCGCCCGACTTTCCCAACACCGTTTTCGGTTTCGCATGCGGTCAAAGTGGCGTGCAAGATTGTGCGTTGAGCATGCCGGAGTAAATGGCCATGCCCACGACCGCGTCAACGTTCATGCGATCGAGTTCTTCGATCTCGCGCCGGGTGCTGATAC
>JASHXK010000305.1 GCA_030043575.1 Terriglobales bacterium | reverse complement strand
TCGAAATCGACTTTTGTGGCAGCCGCTAAAGTCGTGCCTTGACACAAAACGGCGGCACTGATTTTTCTTCTCACACCCCCAGCCGCGTCGGTGGTAAGCTATCCCGACTCGATCCGATCGCATGCTGGCCAACATTCTGATCGTCCTCGCTTGCGTTGGGGCGGCTGTGGCTTTCCTATTTGCCGTCACCCGCACTTCTCCCACACATTCACGCAAAGAATCCAATGACTTCACCGGCGCAGTAGTCGCGGTCATTGGCACCACCTATGCCGTGCTACTCGCTTTCATGTTGTCGGGCGTATGGACCATGTTTCTGCAGGCGCAGACCAATGCCGAGCAGGAAGCCAACGACTTGGTGAACATCTTCCGCGTCAGCGAGGACCTGCAGGATCCGGCAAGAAAAAACATCCAGGATTTGGCGCGTCGCTATGCCAGACACGCAGTTGACATTGAGTTTCCTGCCATGACCGATCGCAAGCTGCCGCCCGAAGGGGGGCGGATGGTAAACCAGATGTGGAAGGCGGCCGACAACGTTCAACCACATAATGCCGACGAGGCACGCGCGACCGGTGAACTGGTTTCGACGCTGCGCAACCTGACCGAGCATCGCCGCATACGAATTATGCAAAGCCAGGAGGAGCTGCCCGGCATCTTGTGGGCGGTATTAGTCGCCGGCGGAGTAATCACCGTAGCCGCTTCCTGCTTCTTCGGCGTGCAGAATTTTCGCTTTCACCTGATGCAGGTGATTGTGCTCAGCTTCCTCATCTCATTAATCCTGGTGGCGATCGCGGACATCGACAGCCCATATCAGGGCGACGTTAAGGTCAGTCCTGCCGGTTTTGAGTTTGCCCTGCACACCTTCTCCGAGGACGGGCAGCAATAGCGGATGGCTTCAGTGCGCAAGCATTCGGGCGGCGGCTTGCCGGGCGCCCGGATAATCGCGGGTCAGGTCCTTGGCCTTCTGTTCCGCCCATTTCGCTTCGACCGGGTGAGCGTCTTGGTTCAGCGCCTGCGCCAGCAGGAGATAGCCAACATCCGTCGGATGGAGGCTGACCGACTGGTAATAGGCGTGGATCGCGGTGGTTAAGTCGCCGAGCTGTTGCGAGACGATTCCGTAATCGAGCCACGGCTCAAAGCGGTTCGAGTCCAAGGCGACAGCTGCCTTCAAATAATCGCGCGCCTGTATGATGTCGCCAAGGTCGCGAAAGGCGTGGCCGGCATTGGCAAAGGCTGATGCCCGGACGACCTTGTTCCGATAGGCGGGATTGTCGGTTGTTATCGCGATCACTCGCTGATATCGCGTGATAGCTTCGCGAAGCTTGCCCTCGCGCTGGTCGTGCACAGCAAGATACATGAGGGCCGGCGGGTAGTTGGGATTAATTGCCAGCGCCCGCAGAAAGTGCTGGTGCGCTTCCTGCGTTTTTCCTAATCCATCGAGCGCATCGGCCAGTTCGTTCTCGGCAGCGTAATTGCCATTGGTGATTTGAATCGTATGCGTCCAGAGCGTGACATCATCGCTCCAATATGAAAGCTGACGATAACTGACTGCAGAAAGCGCCAGAAGAATCACGCAGGCCGGGAGCCACAGCGGCACGCCGGAGAGATGGCGCTCCTGGGCAAAATCGGCAACGCCCCACGTGACCATGATGAAGAGTCCAACCAACGGCAGATACGCGTACCGGTCGGCCATGGCTTGCCGGCCAACCTGAATTAAGCCGATCATCGGGACCAGCGTACCGAGAAACCACAGCCATCCAACAGACAGGTAACGCTGCTCACGCCATCGCACAACGAAAACCGAAATGACGATCAGCAGCAGGAGTGCTAACCCTGCTTGCCAGGTCTTCAGCGAGCTTCCAGGATGCGGGTACATCAGCGCCAGATGCGATGGCCACAACGCCTCGCCGATATAGCGTGCATAGCTGACGACGGCGTTTTCCAGTCTCTGGAATAAGGTGTAATCGGGATTGAAGCCGCCGCCGCTGGCCTGCGCTTTCATGGTCATGATCGCGCCCGCAACGCTCATCGCAAAGAGCGGGATCTTCTCCTCGAGCAACCCTCGCCATTCGCCACTCGCAATTCGCTTTTCACCAGAGATTTCACCCCGGTTATTCTGGCGAAGCGCCAAGGGCGACGCGCGAAGAGCGATGCGCCTCAGCGGCCAGTAATCCCACAGCAGCAACACAAAAGGCAGAGTGACGACTTGCGGCTTCGACATTAGCCCTAGCGCAAACACGGCCATGACGACGAGATAGCGCGAGGTTTTCGGCTTCCGCGCATAGCAGCCCCACGCGCCTAAGGTCAGCAGGAAAAAGAGCATGCTGAGCAGGTTCTTGCGCTCGGCAATCCAGGCGACCGATTCGACGTTGACAGGATGCAAGGCGAACAGCGCAGCGACCATGGCACTGCGGCCGGCATATCCGGTCGATCGATAGAGCACCCAGAACAACACCAGGACATTAGCGACGTGCAATAGCAGGTTCACGTCGTGATGCGCGCCGGCGTTGTCTTTGAAGAGCTGATAATCAACTATGTGCGAAAGCCACGTGACCGGGTGCCAGTTGGCCGCGTCGTAGCTGGTCATCGCCCATTCAATGGATTGGCGATTCAGGCCGGCCTTTACGTGATCATTGCGGGTGACATAAGCGCCATCGTCGTAATTGACGAAGGGATGATGGCGCACCGGACAATACAACACGATTGTGGCGACGGCGAGCAGAAGGGCCAGAAGAGCTGGTGGCGTCCTAAATGGAGTGCACACCGGTTTCGCGACCGCGGGTGTCTCGGGGCCGCTTGATGGCGACTCCACACGGACAGTCGCGGACTGTGATGGAGCCGAGCCGGAATCAGGGTTTGACGGCACCGGGAAATTCTATAACGGTGATCGGGTGGAGCACGCCTTCAGGCGTGCATGGATTGGCGGTACTTCCTTCGATTGTCATCCTGAGCGAAGTCCTGGCTGTCCGTAGAACAGGCGGGACGAGCCGAGGGACCCGTTGTCTCGGTTTCCGTCAGCAGATTCCTTCGTGGCGATGAAAAGCAGGTCCTTCGACTACACGTCCGCCCAGCCGCAAAAACGGCGGCGGCCAAGCCAGGCGGACACTCCGCTGAGGATGACACCCAAGAACAAACGCTGCACTATCTTAGTCGCCGCTGCAGGCGGCAGCGACAGCTTCCGCTTCTACGGGCGCGGCTGGCGGCTTCACTACCGGCTGGATTCGTGCCGGTCCCAGCTTGGGCAGCTTCACGTCCCACGCCAATCCCAAAGCCCGAAGGAACTTGATTCCGTACCAGTTCAGGTCGATTTCATACCATGCCAGGCCGTGCCGTGCCGACTGCGGATGCGCGTGATGATTGTTGTGCCAGCCTTCACCAAAGCTGATCCAGGCTACCCACCATAGATTGCGCGAATCGTCGGTGGTAGCGAAGCGCTTCGAGCCCCACATGTGGGTCGCCGAATTTACAAACCAGGTGCAGTGCAGCAGCACCACGGTGCGCAGGAAGATGCCCCACAGCAGCATCGACCAGCCGCCGGCGACAAACAGCAGGATGCCCAACGCGGTAAGCGGAACCCAGTGATACTCGCTGATCCACATATGGAACTTGTCCTTACGGAGATCGGGAACGTAAGCCAGCAGATCGGTGCTCTTGTTGTGGAAGGTCTTGCCGGTGAGGATCCAGCCCATGTGCGCCCAAAAGCCGCCATCGCGAGGCGAATGCGGGTCACCCGGCTTGTCGGAGAGTTGATGATGCACGCGATGCGTTGCCACCCAGAAAATCGGCCCGCCCTCGAGCGCCAGCGTGGCGCAGATGGTCAGGAAATATTCCACCCACTTGGGACACTTGTAGCCGCGATGCGTCAGCAGCCGGTGATAGGCCATACCGATGCCCAGGCTGCCGCCAATCCAGTACAAAAACAAAGCGACGAAGAACGCTTTCCAGGTGAACATGAAGAGCGCCGCGATGGCGCCGGCATGAAGGGCAATCATGATGGAGGTAGTAAACCAGTTGATGCTCGTATCTTTCTCTTGCTGAGCCATGTCTCTCCTGAGCTGAATTGACGAGTGCCATCCCCCGCGCTGGTGCTGGAAGAAGTGCTTCCAGACTAACAAGCAATGCGAATTTTGTTTGTAATAGTTTTGTCAGGGGCAGTAGCGGACGAGGGTCAGGGCTGCGCGCGCGGCCGTTCAGGGCTGCGGGATCAGTGGCTGCCCTTCGGTGGCTGACCCGGCGTCATGTGATAGAAGAGCACGCCGCGAGCGTTCTCGATCACGCTGGCATCGTAACCTTCCATGATCAACAGATCGCTCCCGTTGCGCTCGATGACAAACGGACCTTCATTCGTCTTGCCAGACCAGACGTTGCACTCGCGCGGCTGGGCCGTGCCGTTCGAAGCGGCTGAGCAAGACGCCGTCCACTCGACCTTGCCGGTATATCGCTTGGGCAGATAGTCGGCGTAGAGCTTGGCGAAGTCGTAGGCCGCGTCGGGCGAATCCCAGCGAGTGAAAAACAGCATCGCGATCTGGTCTTTAGGCGCGTTCTTCGCCTGCGCGGCGAAGTAATAGCCGCCGCGCCAGTGGCGATAGTAGTTTGGTGTGTCCTTGGCGCCGTACTGCTTGGCGAGCAGATAGATGTCGAACTCGCCCATGCCGCCGAAGTCGAAGCGCTTGTAATCGGGCGCGACCATCTTGTCGAGGTCGGGGATGGTGAGCGGCGCGACCTCCTGGTGCAGCAGATAGGTTTCCGGCTGCATGATCTGTCGCGTATCGATCGGGGGATTTTCCAACATCATGGCGTAGGCTTCTTTGCCTTTGTTCGCCAGAACCGTGCGCACAAAGTCAAGGCCGAAGGTGTACGGCATGAGCAGCGATTCCTTCAGGAACATGGGAGCGGCCGCAAATACCGGCGAATCCTTGCTGTCGCCCATGGTGGCGCGCATCGCAGTGACGATTTCCGGAGCGGTCAGCAGACTCTGGCCAAAGGGCGCGAGCGAGTAATCGAACATGACCGCCATACCCTGGCCTTCGGTGACGCACTGCCGCGCCGACTGCTCCTCCTCGACTACGTATTCCTGCTGATCGGGCAGCGGCGTCGAGTCGTCTTTCGCGCCCGCCAGTTCCCACTTCTCGACCCCGACCTTCTGGTCCTGCAGTGCGTGTGTCAATTCGTGCGCCAGGATCGGCCTC
>JASHXK010000304.1 GCA_030043575.1 Terriglobales bacterium | reverse complement strand
GCTTTGTTGCGTATCAAACTACCGCGCTGGTGCATTACGATCTGGGAATTGAACCAGTGGCGATGATTCTGTTCTTCTACTTTGGGCTGGCGATCGCGCTGGATCGAATCCTAAGAGAACCTGCGGCGATCGATGTGCCGTAGATGGGCGGCATGAACGAAAGTCCCGCAACTCTCCCGACAAGTGCGAATGACGCGCCCACGCCGACGCGGCTGACGCGGTTCTGGATTCCTGTCGTTCTGCTGGCATGTTTCGCGGCGCAGTCGCTGTGGTTCATCGGCACGCAATCGCTCACCTACGATGAGCCAGGGCATATCATCGCCGGACTGGAAGCGTGGCAGCACGGGCGCTTCGAGATGTGGACGGATCATCCGCCCTTGGGGCGGTTTTGGCTGACGCTGCCGCTGGCGCGCGCGGACGTACACATCGAACATCAGGACTATCCTCGCGGATATCAGGTGACCGTGATGCAGCCCGGACCGGAGTGGCTGGCGTGGCACACGCGGCCGATGAACTCGCTGCTGGGCGTGGCTCTGGGGGTCACGTTGTGGTTTGCGGCGCGACGGTTGTTTTCCGTGGGTGCGGCCAACGTCGCGCTGGCGCTGTTCGCGTTTACGCCGTCGCTGATTGCGAATTTTTCGGTCACGACAACGGACGGCATCGGGGCGCTGTTCGTCTTTCTTGCTGCGAATCAGGTCGTACTGTGGAAACGAAATCCTACGCGCCGGCAGACCGCACTCTTGGGACTGGTGCTGGGCGGCCTGTTGCTGGCCAAGCTGTACACGCTTCCAGAAATGCTGCTGGCGCTGCTTTTCATGCTGGTGATCCATCGGCACAATTACAAGAAGGCGTCGGCGTTTCTGCCGGCGCTGGCGGCGCTGATGATCGCGCTGCTGACGTGGTGGGCGGGATATCTGTTTCACGTTTCGCATTTGAAGGTCGGGGACGGGCAGGTGGTGGCGACCTTTCCTAATCGCGACACCAAGACGTGGGCGACCAAGGCGACGACACATCTGGAGCTGCTGGTACCTGCGGGCGAGTATGTCGAGGGCTTGCGCGAGGTTGCGTTCAGTAACCGGCACGGACGGCCGACGTGGTTTCTGGGCAGTATCTATCGCAGCGGCGGCCCGAGGCTGTACTATCCCGTCGTCATTCTGCTGAAGTGGCCAGTGGTTTTGCTGATGCTGTTCTTCGCCAGCCTGCTCGGCCGAATGTGGAAGACGTGCCGTGCTCCGAACGATCTGCTGATTGTGTGCTCGTTTGGGCTACTTTTTCTGGTGTTCGCATTGCAGTCGCGATTTGCGATCGGTGAGCGGCACATCCTGCCGCTGTATCCGTTTGCGCTGCTGATTGCCGGCGGCATCTGGCAGAAGGCGCGGCAAAGCCGGCCGGCAATGGTGGTTGTCATCCTGTGGCTTTGCCTCAATGCTGCCGATGCGCTGCGTTGCGCGCCCGATTATCTGGCGTACTTCAACATCGCGGTGAGGCCGCAGAATGCGTGGCAGCTGCTGACCGACAGCAACCTGGATTGGGGGCAGGGGCTGATCGCGCTGCGCCGGTACGAGCAGCAGCATCCGGAGGAGACGCTGCATCTGGCGTACTTCGGATCAGTGCCGCCAGAGATGTACGGGATCAAGGCGAAGCTGCTGCCGCCGGAGGTGCCGGTGGTTGGGAAGCTGGTAGTGGGTGCGAGTTGCCTGTCCGGTCAGGTGTTGCTGGAACGCGACAGTTATTGGTGGCTGTGGAAGTACGCGCCGGTGGGCATGGTCGACCGGTCGATGCTGGTGTTTAATACGGCGAAGGCGGAATAAAGTGCTGATGTCCCGCCCCTGAAGGGGCTCTCACTCCTATAAAGAGCCCACCCAGCGCTAAAGCGCTGGGCTACCTTCTTCCGTCCCGTTTCACGGGACTGGTTCTGAGCCAGTTACGGTGTAATCGCGACACAGGGAGGTCTTTCGTGATCGCGGTGGAGGGCCGTGGTTCTAGCTCAACTACTTCCCTGCCCCGATTGCACTCCACTGAACCTGGATCATGTCGGAGAAGTGGCGAACGACAAATTCCGAATCGTGGCGGCCGGGATAGATGTGAAACTCGTGCGGAATGCCGCGTGAGGTGAGCAGCTTGTCGAGTTCCTCGGCGCCCTGCTCGAAGCCATAGTCGTCGTTGTTGCCGACGTCGAAGTAGATCTTCAGGCGCTTGAGGCTGGCGACGCTGTCGGTGCGCGCGAAATAGAAGACGTTGTTGCGATCGAAATAGGCGCGATTGAAGGGACGGCCAAAGACGTCGCCCATCAGGGCATTCGGCGAACCGGGAGCGCTGGCGGCCAGATCCTGCGGCACGTCGATCATGAGCGCCGGCATCTGCGCACTGACTGCGGCGAACTCGTCGGGGTACTTGAAGGCCAGGCGCAGCGCTCCGTAACCGCCCATGGAGACGCCGGTGATGCCGCGATGCGCGCCTTCGCCGTCACCGCGATACTTCTTCTCCATCTGCGGCATGAACTCCTTCATCAGGAAGTCTTCATAGCGAACCTTGCCGTCTTCAGAGTTGATAAAGAAGGTGTGACCGCCGCGCGGCGCGAGGATGAT
>JASHXK010000303.1 GCA_030043575.1 Terriglobales bacterium | reverse complement strand
ATTGCCGGGCCGATCATCCTGATCCTCATCGGCGGATTATTTCTGGCGAAGAACTTTGGCTTTCGCTTTCCCGTTTGGCACTGGTTTGGACACTGGTGGCCGGTGCTGCTGATCCTGTGGGGTGTCATCGTCCTCATCGAGAACATGACCGCTCCTCGCCTGGGATATCGCCCGCGCTATCTCGGCGCCGGCGGTATCGTGCTGCTCGTCCTGCTGGTGGCCCTGGGCGTCTCGGCGCATTACAGCTCCGATGTCGACTGGGGTGGTGTGCGCGACCAGTTGCAGATGGATGACGACTTCAGCAGCATGTTTGGCAATTCCTACACCTTCGAGGACACGCTGGAGCAGTCATTCCCGGCGCACGCCAACCTGCGCGTGGTTTGCGATCATGGTGCGCTGAATATCACGCCGTCCGACGGTAACACCATTCGCGTCGTCGTTCACAAGAAGCTTTACGCGCAGAACCAGAATGATGCGAACAAATACAACGAAGGCAGCAAGCCGCAGATCTCGGTGAACGGCGACACGGTGCTGCTCAATGCCAACACTGACGGCGCCGGCGATCACGGCGTGCAGTCTGACATGGATATCACTGTGCCCGCGAACGCTACACTGGACATCGCCAGCAAGCGCGGCGATGTGACCGTGAACGATCGGAAGGCCGAAGTTAAAATCTCCTTGCAGAAAGGCGACGTCTCTCTGACCGGCATCGCCTCGCCGGTAAAGATCGATCTGGAGAAAGGCTCGATTCGCGCGACGGAGATCGCCGGTGACGTCGATGTGTCCGGTCATGTCGACAGCGTCAACATCGATAACGTTGCTGGCGCCGTGCGCCTCAACGGCGACTTCTACGAAGACATCCAGCTCAGCAAAGTCACCGGGACCGTCATCTTCAAGACCTCACGTTCCGACATGGAAATCGCTTCGGTGCCGGGCGACATCTCGATTTCAAGCGACGAAGTCCGTGGCAGCGAGCTCACCGGACCGAGCCGGGTGGTGACGGGATCAAAGAATATTCACTTGGAGGACGTCTCTGGCGATCTCGATGTGCAGTCCAACAACGGTGATGTCGAGGTTACGACCAGCGGCAAGCAAGCCGGCAAGATGACCGTCAATACACAGCACGGCGACGTCGCGCTAACCCTGGCCTCGAAGTCAACGCCCGACAAAGTTTCGGTGACCACGCAGCATGGCGACGTGACGCTAACCCTGCCGTCCGGCGGCGGCTTCACCATCAGCGCTGATACGCGGAAGGGCGACATTAGCTCCGACTTCGACGCCATCAAAGTCAACGAGAGCAATGGCGAATCACGCGCCACCGGCACCGTCGGCAGCGGTACCAGCAAGCTGCTGGTCAACACTGACACCGGGGATATCAAGATCGGCAAGAGTTGAAAGGCAGTTTCGAGTTTCAAAAGCAAGAGTTTCAGCTTTCAAGTTCGTGAAGTGATCTAAACGGGTTCGACAAACGGGCGTTCCCCACTCTAGCCTTCTTTTTGGCTAGGGTGGGGATTTTGAAACTCGAAACTCGAAACTAGCTTTTTGAAACTTGAAACTCGAAACTTTCCTCCGCTACCATCTCCTCCATGGACGACTGCCTCTTCTGCAAGATCATCGCCGGCAAAATTCCATCCAGGAAGGTATATGAAGACGACAAGGTCTACGTCTTCGAGGACATCCATCCCAAAGCCCCGACTCACGTGCTCATCATTCCCAAGCGCCACATTCGCGGATTGAAGGAAGCACAGGAGGACGACGCGGAAATCATCGGCTATTGCCATCTGGTCGCCGCCAACATCGCGCGCGACCGCGGCATCGAAGACGGTTACCGCACCGTCTACAATGTCGGCCCAGGATCAGGACAGTCGGTCTTCCATCTGCACCTGCATCTGCTCGGCGGCCGACACCTGACCTGGCCTCCGGGCTAGGACCAAAGAATCGTCGGCATTCCGAGCGAACATTGTGCGGGTGCCCCATGTCGCGCGATTTTCGAGACCTGGGTGCTCATACGGCGTCTCTATTGCGCCAGATAGCGCGCCACGGCGAAGTTGTTGACAATATCGTTCTGTGCCGGAGGTCCACTGTTGCCCGCAGCCACGATCTTGCCGTCACTCTGTATCGCCAGCGCGTTGACGAATGAGATGTTGCTCTGACCGATGGTCGTAATCACGATGCCATTGTTGCCGAAGCTGGTGTCCAATTGTCCGGTGGTTGTGTAGCGGGCCATCGCGAAGGACCCGGAAGCCAACTGGGTCGGCGGCTCGTAAGCTTTGAACGATGCACTGCCTGCCACTCCCGCCACTATAATCTCACCGTTGGATTGAATGGCCAGCGCGAAAGCCCCACTATAGGGGAACGAGCTGCCCAATCCCGTGATAACGCCGCCGCCGGCGCCAAGACCATTGCCGGGGTTGAAGGTCGTATCGATGCTTCCGTTTGAGTTGTAGCGGACCACTCCAAAACCGGTCTGGTTGTTGAAGTACATTCGGCCGTTGTAGAGATAGTTTGCCAGTCCGCTGGTGATCGTCCCGGCGACGACGATCTTGCCGTTGCTTTGAATCGCAATGCCCGCGGCTGATGCCACGCAGGCTGCTTGTCCGGAGACGCCGAAGGTTGTATCCAGAGTGCCATTGCTGTTGTAGCGGGAGATCGAACCTGCGATTGCACCCGGCACGGCCAGTGATGTGGTGATGAACGTTGTAGCTCCTGAACCGGTCGTTACCAGAATCTTGCCGTTCGATTGCAATGCCATCCCGGTTACGACCTGCGAATTCAGAATGGCAACGCCGTTGTTGCCGAACGTCGTATCCACCTGGCCAGTGCTGGTGTACCGTCCGATGAAGCCGCCGCCGGTCACCAGAATCGACCCGTCCGGTTGCAAGGCCATGGCGTTGGTCGATCCCACCGCAGAATTAATCGAATTGGAGACGGCAAAGCCATTGCTACCAAAAGTGGTGTCGACGCTGCCGTCGGTGTTGAAACGGCCAACCGATCCAAAGTCCAGGAAACCTCCTTCGGCGGCCGCCACGATTTGTCCGTTGGGTTGGATGGCGATGCCAAAGACGATGGCGCCGTCGGTAATTCCGAAGCTGCTCATCACAATGCCACCATTGCCGAAGCTGGTGTCGAGCGTGCCATTGGTATTCAGGCGCACCAGCGCGGCCGCGCCGTTGCTGTTGGGAACGATGCCGCCTACGACAATCTTGCCATCGCTCTGAATCGCTATGGCGTTGTTGGTGGTCCCGTTGGGCGATGTGAAGTTGGTGCTGAAGATTCCGCCGGTGCCGAATGTCGTATCCAAGCTGCCTGCCTGCGCGAAGGCCATCGTTGACCCGATGAGTACACCCAGTATCGCTAGGATTGCGAACCTATGGCGGATGGGCGCATTGTCTTCTGTGCGTTCGCAGGTTGGCCGCAGGGAGCGGTTGCTCTCAGGGGATTTCATCATCTTTCTCCTTCGTTCGTTTTCGCCGGTTCAAGACCAACATGGCTTGGAGAACCCCACGTCTTCTTCAGGCCGGCTGGGACGCTGCGAGTAGACACCCGGACGGCAGCTGATTTGTCAGCAGGGTGTCACAGTTTTGTGAACTTTGCCATTCGTCCCAAGGTGGTGCGGTTAAGGCCAATGAGCCACGCCTCTCGCACTCAGTTTCACACCTTAAGGGGGCGCGTCGAGAAACTCCCTGGCGGCTGCGTTCCTGCGATCATCGCTTTCGTGTATCAGGCCCGGGCACAGATTGCGCCCCACCAGTGCGACGTTGGAGCGGCTGACCCAGGTCTCGCATTGTTCGAGACCTGGGTGCCGAGCCCTCAACTGCCGCTTGCTTCTACTGCGCCAGATAGCGAGCAACCGCAAAGTTGTCAACGAAGATGTGACCACTCCCGGAGTTGCCGGCAGCGACAATCTTGCCATCACTCTGTATCGCAAGCGCGCTGACAAATGATTGGTTGTTCTGTCCTATGGTCGTGATGACTGTGCCGTTATTGCCGAAGCTGGTGTCCAGCTGGCCCGTGCTCGTGTAGCGAGCCAATGCAAAGGACGAGGAACTGAGGCCGTTCAGGACTGTTCCGTTTCCTGCCAATCCGGCCACAACAATTTCGCCATTAGATTGAATCGCCAGCACGAAGGCAGCGCCATTAGGGAAGGAGCTACCGAAGCCCGTGATAACGCCGCCCCCAGCGCCGATGCCATTGCCGGGATTGAAGGTGGTGTCGATACTGCCATTCGAGTTGTAGCGCACGACCCCGAATCCCGTCTGGTTGTTCGGATCCGTTCTGCCGTCGCTGATGGCTGTGGCCAGCGCACTGGTGATCGTACCTGCCACGACAATCTTGCCATTGCTCTGTAGCGCGATGCCGGCGGCCGAGGCCACACAGGCTGCCTGACCCGAAACCGCGAAGGTCGTATCCAGGCTGCCGTTGCTGTTGTAGCGTGCAATCGCTCCCTCGGCGGCGGTTGGAAGAACCAGCGGCGAGCTGAGTACAATCTCCGCCCCTATGCCGGTCGTGACCAGGATCTTGCCATCCGATTGCACGGCCATGCCGGTTACCACCGCGGAGTTCAGCGGTGCAATGCCATTGTTTCCGAAGGTGGTGTCCGGTTGGCCGGTGCTGGTGAAACGCCCTATCAGACCGTTACCGGTTATCAGAATGCTCCCGTCCGTTTGCAGGGCGAGGGCATTGCTTGAGCCAGGCTGGGAACCCAGGGAATTGGAGACCGCGAAACCACTGCTGCCAAACGTGGTGTCCACACTGCCGTCGGTGTTGAAACGGCCCACCGATCCGAAAAGCAAGAAATTCCCTTCCGCCGCAGCGATAATCTGCCCGTTGGGCTGAATCGCAACCCCAAAGACAATGGCACCGAACTCAATACCAAAGTCACTGCTGACGATGCCGCCGTTGCCGAAGCTGGTGTCGAGCGTGCCATTGGTATTCAGGCGCACCAGTGCGGCCAAACTACTGCCGCCGCTGGTCGAAACAAGGCCACCGAGGACGATCTTGCCGTCGCTCTGGATGGCGATGGCGTTGTCCGCCGCTCCGGTCTGCGTAAAGTTGGTGCTGAAGATTCCGCCGGTGCCGAAGGACGTATCCAGGCTGCCCGCCTGGGCGAAGGCCAAGGATGAAGCCGTTAGTACCACCAGCATCGCCAGGATCACGAAGCGGTACCCGGTGTGCGCGTTGTCTTGTCTGGGTTGGCGGCTTGACCGCAGGGAGCGGTTGCTGTCAGGGGATTTCATCATCTTTCTCCTCCGTTCGTTTTCGCCGGTTCAGGATGAGTATGGCTATCGAACCATGTCTTCGGGAAAGCCGGCCACAACGCAGGCAGTAGACACCAGGACGGCAGCTCGTTTGTCAGCAGGGTGTCACATTTTTGTGAAGTTTGGCGTTTCGTCCCGCATCGGTACAGTTTAGAAGTGGCTACCGCGCGATTGGTCACGCAAGGATGGACGCGTACTGAAACCCCTGGCGACTTGTGCACGCTGATTATTGCTTCACGAACTTGAGCGTGCACGGACGGCCTTCGACGCGCGTACCCGAACCTGTCGATCCCTCAAAGTGAGCGTCGATGTTGTAGCCGTATTCCGTCCCTTTCGGAGTGTCGTTTCCCGGAACGAATTGCGGCGAGCCGGTGCGGCCTTTGGCATAGAGCGATGCCTTGCCATCGGGTGGAATCGTTCCATCGATGAGGAGCGACCCCGGCTGCCCCTCGGTCCCGTGCAGGCCGTGGAAGACTCCATCCTTCACCGTGCTGACGAACTGATATGAGAAGCCCAGAGCATCGTGGTAATTCGCGCAGGAGACGGTCGTCAGCCACTTACCGTCGAACTTCTGTGCATCGGTGGCCAATAGGCCGCTCGTCGTCAGGAACAGGGGCACAGCTAACAACATCCTTCCCAGATAACGCATGTTTCTTCTCCGCGATCAATTTACTAAATCGCCGTGCGTTGCGGGTGCCCCACTCATTCGCGGTTTTCGAATGAGTGGGTGCTTTCGATTCACGATCCACAATCCGTTCATGTAACGTAGTACTCCATGGGCCGCATCCACGTTCTCTCCGAGAATGTAGCCAACAAAATCGCTGCCGGCGAGGTCGTCGAGCGCCCGGCGTCGGTCGCCAAGGAGCTACTGGAGAACGCTCTGGATGCGGGCGCGCGCCGCATTCGCGTCAACGTCGAAGCCGGGGGCAAGAAGCTCATCCAGGTGACCGATGACGGTTGCGGCATGGTGCGCGACGACGCCATGCTTGCCTTCGAGCGCCATGCCACATCGAAGATCCGCAACGCCGACGATCTACTCAACATCGCAACCCTCGGTTTTCGCGGCGAGGCGCTGCCGTCGATCGCATCCGTCAGCCGCTTGCGCCTGGAAACGCATGCGCCGGAAGATGCTGCCGGAACCATCGTCGAAATCGCCGGCGGAAAAATCCTCACCGTCGAAGAGGCCGGACTGCCGCTGGGCACCTGCATTACTGTCCGCGATCTGTTTTACAACATTCCCGCCCGGCGCAAATTCTTGAAAGCCGAATCGACCGAGCTGTCGCACATCGCGTCACTCGTCACGCACTACGCCTTGGCCCATCCCGAGATCCATTGGGAGCTGCACTCAGCGACCGACGCCATTCTGGTTGCGCCGCCGGTCAACGATCACGCGCAGCGCATCTACCAGGTCTTCGGCAGGGAGACACTCAATCAGCTCATCCCGCTTAGCGCGCTGCTCCCGTTGGAGCGTATCGGTCTGCCGCAACCGCCGCCATGGCGAAAAAGCGAAGTGAAAGAGGCAGAAGAACCGGTAAAAGGGGAAGTCAAGCTCCACGGCTTTGTCTCGCGGCCGGAGATTCAGAAGCTCAATCGCAACTCCATCTTCATTTTCGTCAACGGACGCCTGATTCGCGACCGCCTGGTGCAGCACGCCCTCACCGAGGCCTATCGCAACATCATTCCGCCCACGGTTTACCCTGTCGTGCTGCTCTTCCTCGAAATGCCGCCGACCGAAGTTGACGTCAACGTGCATCCCTCCAAGACCGAGGTTCGCTTCCGCCAGTCATCGATTCTGCACGACTTCATTCGCAACTCCGCCCGCGGTGCGCTGATGAAGTCGCGCCCTGTGCCGTCGTTCACCACCGAGATTCGCGCCAATCCGACCGCTTCGCCATCGCTGACGCCTGGCGCTTATGACTTCGCATCGAACGAACTGCACGTGACGGACGCTGACGCGGCATTCGCGCTACGCGCCCAAGAGCTTCCGCCCATCACCGCGCCGTTGCAGTTCGAAGGAGCGGGATTTGCGGTCGAAGCTAATGCCGCAGTCCCTGTCGCGCGCTTTGGCCCGCGGACTTTCGATGGTCAAGCGATCGCAGCTGCCCCCGGTCTAGGCAAAAATGGTTGTTCGCCGGAGATCGCGGACGACGATGTCCCAGTCAGTCTCGAATCACTCACCACGCTCAAGCCGGTTGGCCAGATTCGCGAGTCATTTATCCTGGCCATCAATCCGCAAGGCCTGTGGATCATTGATCAGCACGTCGCCCACGAGCGCATTCTATTCGAAAGAATCTGCAAGCAGCGCCTGGCGGAATCGCCCGAGCGGCAGCAACTTCTCATGCCGCTCATCGTGGAGCTCACGCCCGGCCAGATGGCGGTCTTCGCTGAAATCTCCGACGAGCTCAATCGCAATGGCTTCGAGGTCGAACCTTTTGGCCCGCGCACCATCGCAGTCAAGACAACGGCGGCTGGCGTCGCGGCCGGCGATGTAGAGCACCTGCTACACGAAATCCTCGAGCAGTTTGAGCGCGAGGAGCAGTCACTGAACCTCGACCGCATTCGCACCAACATCGCTGCCAGCATTGCCTGTCACGCTGCCATTAAGGTCAACATGCCGCTGGAGCAAAACAAAATGGAGTGGCTGCTGCGCGAACTCGCCAAAACCGATTGCCCCATGAGCTGCCCGCATGGCCGCCCGGTCGTTCTGCGATATTCTGTTAAGGATATTCAGAAGGCATTTAAGAGAATCTAGCCGTCAGCTATCGGCGATCAGCCGTCCACCAAATCTCGTGAACCGCGCTGAAGCACCAAGGTCTCCGTTCCTGCGGTATTGAGCCTGGAGCGTTTATGCTTAGCTGATAGCTGACGGCCGACAGCTGACAGCGTTTTTCATGCACGAACATCAACTCCAAGAGCTACGCCGAGCGAAGTGGCATCTCGACGGACAAGCCGTCCGCACGCTCGAGGATGCGCGCGAATTTGTCGATTCCGTGGGTTTCTGCCTGCTTTATCCACAGCGTCCCGCCGTGCTGGCGCCAACCTTCGTCGGCGCCTATAAGGGCAGCGATGAGAAGCTTCCCACCGCGCACATGGCTTTCGCCGATCCCGCTGCGCACGAAGCCAAGCAGTTGATGGTCCGGCTGCTGCGCGACAAGGCCGCGTACGAGACCAAGGTCTTTCCTGAAAACAACTTTATCGTTTCCGCTGCGGTCTTTCCTTATTTTTATGGCTTGGTTGGCGACCGCAATCCACGGCAAGCTCCGAAGGCTAACACGCGCTCCGAGTATTCCCCTCTCGCGGTCCACGCGTTTCAGCTCATTCAGAAAACCGGTCCTATCCCGGAACACCGCTTGCGTGAGCTTCTAGGCGGCGAAATCTCCAAGGCCGCGCTCGCCCGCGCGCTCGATGAACTGTGGGCCAAGCTGCGCATCATGCGCGTCGACTACAAGCCCGAGGAGGGCGTCTTCTGGGATGTGCTGTTCCGCTGGTCGCCGGACGCGGTGCGCGAGGGCGCGCACGTTTCTGTCGCTGAGTCGCTCACGGCGCTGGTCTCGAAGTATCTCGACTGCGTGCTGGCGGCGCAGCAGGAAGAGGTCGAGCAGTTTTTCTCAGGTGTGATTGGCCGCACGCGCGTTCGCGAGGCGATCAATGCTTTACAAGCAGCGCGTGAGTTGAGCTTCGTGCACGTCGGTGGGCGCGTGATGCTGCAGGTGTCGTCGCTTCAGGCAGCAACTTCGCCGCGCGAGCTCAAGCCCAAACAGAAGTTTGAAGCTCTTCCTCCACACGCCGGCATGCCGCTGGTGCACCGTCGGCGAACCGGTCGCAGCCAGGCATCCCGACCCAACCGAGCTGCAAGTCCCAAGCGTCCCGTGGATGCCGGCAACGAATGAGCCCCACGCGAAAATTGATTATCGCGATTGATGGTCCCGCCGGTTCGGGCAAGAGCACCATCGCCGCACGGCTGGCGCGTAAGCTTGGCTACATCAACCTGGAAAGCGGCGCGATGTATCGCGCGTTGGCGTTCAAGGCGATGGCGCACAATGTCGCGCTCGATGACGCCGAGGCAGTGCGCCAATTGGCGGAGAACACCGTGATCCATCTAGAGGCGCAGGGCGATGGCAATCGCGTGCTGCTCGACGGCCGCGACGTTTCACAGCGCATTCGCCAGCCGGATGTAACGATCGCCGCGTCTCGCGTGTCGGCGCATCCGGCAGTGCGGCGGGTGCTGGTCGCCCGGCAGCGCGAACTGGGCGCCAACGGCGGAGTCGTCATGGAGGGCCGCGACATCGGCACCGCGGTTTTTCCTGATGCCGACGTGAAGATCTTCCTCGATGCCGACCCGGCCGTTCGCGCCGAACGCCGCGTGTTGCAGAATGGAGATTCCTCGATCGGCGAACGCCAACGCGTTCAGGCTGAGATCGCCGCGCGCGACCAGCGTGACCGCACCCGCGTCGCATCGCCGCTTGTGCCTGCCCCCGACGCCGTGATCCTCGACACCACCCACAGGAACATCGATGAGGTGGTGGCAGAAGTGGAAGGCGTCGTCAGGCAGCGACTAGATCGCGAGGCCTAGCTTGGATTATTCGTGATGTTTGAAGGGGCACGGCTTCAGCCGTGCCGAAACGCCCGTCGAGAAGCTCACGCTCAAGACTCGGCTCCGATTATCGGCAGTAGCACCGGATGCAACCATCCCCGGGCGGTCGGGCGTTATACTCATCGCCAATGGACCGGCGAACTTTGCTGAAACACCTGGCGGCGATTCCGTTCTTCGGCCGCTTGTGCCCCGAGCTGTTCCCGCTCCCACAAGATCCTGCACAACAACGCGCGGCTTCCTTACTTCCAGACGACACTCCAGCGCTGTTCGCACAGACTGCTTCACCGCCGAGACCATTTCACCGCGCTCGGCTGGGCGATCCGGAATGGCCAACTCCCACACAGTGGGAGTCGCTGAAACAACAAGTCGGCGGCCGGCTCGTCCCGGTGTATTCGCCGCTGGCGAACTGTCAGGCGGACTTCGACAGCGCCACTTGCCAGCAGCTGCTCAAGAACATCCACAATCCTTATTACATTGGCGACCAGCCGGGCCTGACGCAGACGCTCGCCTGGGTTGATGCCTGGAGCACCGCGCCCAGCGCCTATGCGGTCGAGGCGGCCAGCGCCAGCGACATCGCG
>JASHXK010000302.1 GCA_030043575.1 Terriglobales bacterium | reverse complement strand
GTTGGGACCGGCTTCCACGCTGCCGTTGACGCGGCGCGTGAAGTGTACGCCGAGAAAAGGAAATCGCGGATCGGGGACGGGATAGATCAGGTTCTTGACCAGGTGGCGCCGTTCCGGCCGGATCTCGTAATACTCGCCACGGAAAGGAATGATTTCGAGATTCGTAGCAACGCCGGCCATGCGCGTGAGGGCGTCGCTGTAGAGGCCGGCGCAGTTGATGACGTAGCGCGCGCGGAAGCTTCCGGAAACGGTCTCAACGATATTGGCATTGCCGTCTTCGTGCAGGCCGGTGACTTTGGCGTTGAAGACGATTGCGCCGCCGGCATGCCGGATAAGTTCCGCGTACTTCTGTGCGACGACGGTGTAATCGACGATACCCGTGGATGGCACGTGCAGGGCGCGCACTCCGTCGCAGTGCGCTTCGATCTGGCGGAATTCCTCGCGCTGCAACATGCGCAAGCCGGGAACACCATTGGCGATGCCACGCTGCTGCAACTGTTCGAGGCACAGAACTTCGTCCGGCGTGGTGGCGACTACCAGCTTGCCGCATTCTTCGAAGGCGATGCCGTGCTCGCGGCAGAAGCGCTTCATCGAGGCGGCGCCGGCGACGCAGTTGCGCGCCTTCAACGAGCCGGTGCGGTAATAAATCCCGGAGTGGATAACGCCGCTGTTGTGGCCGGTCTGGTGGGCCGCAACACGATCTTCCTTTTCGACGACTGCGATGCGCATTCCCGGAAAACGGCGCATGATCTCCAGCGCGGTTGCCAGTCCTACAATGCCTGCGCCGATGACCAGCAGGTCGACTTCACGATCAGCCATATGCCGCGATTATAGGGTGCGAGCCGCGGCCTCGCCATGACGAGCGTCACAAGCTCGGATGGTCCCGTGATGACGACCTTATGCGGGAGGATATACGAATCGAGTCGAGATACTTTCGACAACGGCGCTTGACATGTAAGAATAAGCTTACATATTATGAAACACGATGCCCCGTCGAGCTAGAAAAGCAAGACTCGCGTCACGCGAAGATGTCTTCTACGCAATCGCTGATCCCACGCGGCGTGCGTTGCTGAACCGGCTGGCCAGTGGTCAGCAACCGGTGAACAATCTGGCCGACCAGTTCGTTATGACGCGAGCGGCAGTGTCTCAACATCTTGCCATCCTCCGTGAAACAGGACTGGTAGTTGCGTGCCGCGTCGGACGCCAGCAGCGATACAGGCTTTGCGCGAGGCCGCTGGAACGTGTGTATTCGTGGGTCTCATCCTACGAGCGGTTTTGGAGCGATCGACTGAAGGCGCTAGGGAAACACCTGGAGAAATCCAGGTGACGCGCGACCTGAGGATGGAGGTTACGTATCCGGACGAAATAACCCGCGTTTGGCGAGCATTGACCGATCCACAGGCCCTCAAGGAATGGCTGATGGACAGTAATTTCGAGCCTCGGGTAGGCCACAGGTTCGAGTTTCGAACCAAACCACGTCGCGGTTTTAGTGGAGTTATTCCCTGTGAGGTTTTACGGGTCGAAGAGCCGAGGCTGCTGTCCTTTACCTGGGGAAGGAGCGACAGTATTGTCACGTTCCGGCTGGAGGAGATAGAGAACGGCACACGTTTGCATCTTAAACATGAGGGGTTCTCGGGAGTGCGTGGAATCGCGATGCTGCTCGTTCTGGGCCGGGGATGGAAGTCAAAACTAAGGCTGCAGTTGGCGCAATCGTTACAGCGAATGAGGATGATCGGCTGATGCAGCACTAAGCGGCGCGGCCGGACAGCAGGAGGAAACATGATCACTCGATTGACTCTGGTCACAATCCTGGTCGGCGATCAGGACGAGGCTTTGCAATGGTTCACTGAAGTGCTCGGCTTGGAGAAACGTCAGGATGCGGCGTTTGGCAAAGGAGGCCGATGGCTGGTCGTTGCGCCGTCGGGACAGAATGACTTCGGGATCGTTCTGCAGAAGCCAGATCCGAATGTGCATGGAGCGGAGCGGGCCCGCGAGAAAAGCGCCCAGATAGGAAAAGGTACCACCTGGGTGTTTCGCGCGGATGATCTCGATGCGACGTATGAATCCCTAAAGGGCAAGAACGTCAAATTCGTGAGTCCGCCGACTGCGCTTCCTTGGGGCAGACAAGCGATCTTCGAAGATCTGTACGGAAATCAATACGCACTAATGGGGAAGTGAACCGCTGACGTCTCTTGTGCGGCTGCTCTCGATGATATTCTGTTGACACAACGTTGGAACCGCATCGCGTTCCATGTATTTTGGACTCCTGAACATGTTTGAGAACCTCACAGATAAACTGCAGCGCGCCTTCAAGAACCTGCGCGGACAGGGCACGCTGACGGAAGAGAACATCGGCGAGGCGCTGAAAGAAATCCGCATGGCGCTGCTGGAAGCCGACGTCAACTTCAAGGTCGTCAAAGAGCTGGTCGACCACATTCACGACAAAGCGGTCGGGCAGGAAGTGATGACCGCGCTGTCGCCGGGTGAGCAGGTCATCAAGATCGTGCGTGACGAGCTGGTCAACATCCTTGGCAAGGACACGGCGAAGCTGAAGTTCGCGTCGCAACCGCCGACCGTGGTGCTGATGGCGGGCCTTCAGGGATCCGGCAAGACGACGACGTCGGGCAAGCTGGCGAACTGGCTGAAGAACGGCGGGCATCGGCCAATGCTTGTGTCGGTCGACGTGTATCGTCCCGCGGCGCGCGAGCAGCTGAAGGTTGTCGCGAGTGCGATCAAGGCGCAGCTCTACGAGGGCAAGGTCGAGGAGTCGAACACCGCGACGGTCGAGCGGCTGGTGAAAGAAGCGCGGCGCGAGGCCATCAACAACGCGTGCGATGTGCTCATCGTCGACACCGCGGGACGCTTGCACATCGACGAGCAGCTGATGGACGAGAT
>JASHXK010000301.1 GCA_030043575.1 Terriglobales bacterium | reverse complement strand
GCGCTTGCGGTGATGGGACCGGCGTGCATCATCCAGCCGGAGATCATGGCGAGGATGGCGTCGTCGCGATTCGCTGTAGTAGATGGCAAGTCCGGAGGTGCGGTTTCAAACTGCGCGTCCGGAAAAATCAGGGCGAAATCTTTGGCGCGCTCGGAGGCGACGAGATAGGTTCTTTGGATACGCTCCGACACGACAGGGTGCTCGGGGCGAACCGCAGATCCCTCGGCTCCGCTACGCTCCGCTCGGGATGACAACGCACCCAAAGCGCACTCTGGCCTGCCATAGGGAGCGGATGACTGTTCGACTGCGGCTCGCACCGCGCGCCAGTTCTCCAGCAGTCCCGCGGCGAGCGGCATCCAGCTGGTGACCGCCGGTTGCCAATCTTCGTCGCCGATTTCCAGCGGTAGCGCGACCAGCGTCTGCAAAGTGTCGTGCAGTTCGTCGGCGTCGCGAACGTCGGGACGAGCTTCTTCGCGGACGCGAGCGATGGCTTGCTGATCGAGCCGGCCAACTTGGTTCAGCACCGCCTCAGGCAACATGCGGCGCATCTGCACGGCGCGGGCGCGGCGCTCTTCGAGAGGAGCGTCGTCAAGGTAGGCGTAGGGGTTGGCGTTGAGGATCTCGTGCGAGAACTGCGATGGAACCGGCGTATCGACCGCCAGACAACGAATCGCGCCGTTGCGAATGCCGTCGATGACGCGACGCAGGCCTTCAATGTCCATGGCCTCAGTCAGGACGTCTTTCATCACTTCCTGGATCAGCGGGTGATCGGGAATGCGAATGTCGCCTTCGAGATTCTCCGGACAGGCAGCGACGTCGGGAAAAACCGATGCGAGAAGATCGTCGCTGCGGATACGCTGAATTTGTGGCGGAACTTTCTTGCCGCTCTGGAAGCGCAGCAGCGCCAGCGAACGGTTGGCATCCCAGCGCCAGCGCGTCGCGAAGATGGGCGATGGCAGCGCTGCCTGCTCAAGAATCTCCTGCACGGTTTCCGTTTGCAGGTAGTGGAAGACATCGCTGAGCGGAAAGCTATGCTGCTCGGCAAGCGCGATGTTCAGGCCGTTGTCGGTGGCAGCGGCTTGAAGCTCGTAATTGAAGGAGCGGCAGAAACGCTTGCGCAGCGCCAGTCCCCAGGCCTTGTTGATGCGGCCGCCAAAGGGCGCATGGATGATGAGTTGCATGCCGCCGCCTTCGTCGAAGAAGCGCTCGGCGACGATGGTTTGTTGCGTAGGGACATCGCCCAGGACGGCACGGCCGGTGACAATGTATTCGATGAGTTGTTCGGCGGCGGAGGCATCGAGACCGCACTCGTCATCGAGCCAGGTGACAGCACGTTGAACCTCGGGAGTGGAGTCAACGCCACGGTGGCGCAGGCGTGGCGCGGCGACGGGCAGGATGTCGTCGCCGGACAGATCTTTGGGGGTAGCCCAGGCCGCTTGGAGTTCAGGATCGGCCGGAACGGGTAGCGGCTTCGTGTTGGGCAGCAGCGTGCTCAGTCGCTCACGCAGGTTGGCGACGTGCAGCGACAACTCATCGGTACGGGCGGGAGCTTCGCCACGCCAGAATGGAATGGTCGGAGCGGCACCGTGGGCGTCTTCCACGATCATTCGTCCGGTGTTCGACGACACACGGCGAATTCGCCACGATGTATTGCCGAGGAGCATGATGTCGCCGGCGTTGCTCTCGACCGCGAAGTCCTCGTCGACGGTGCCCACGACGATCTCTTCTGGCTGAGCAACAACCGTAAAGAGCGCAGTGTCAGGGATGGCGCCGCCGCTGGTGATGGCCGCCAGGCGCGCGCCGCGACGTGCGCGCAGGCGACGGTTGACCATATCCCGGAAAAGATACGCACCATAACGGCCGCGCTTCGCAGCGATGCCTTGTGACAGCATCTCCAAGATGCGGTCGTAGTCTTCGCGCTTCAGATCGCGGTACGGATAGGCGCGGAGCACGCATTCGAAGAGCGCGTCCTCGTCCCAATCCTCGCAGGCACACATGGCGACAATTTGCTGCGCGAGGATATCGAGCGGCGATTCGGGAATGTGCAGAACATCGAGATCGCCTTCGCGGATGGCGCGGACGGTCGCGGCGCATTCCAGCAGGTCGTCACGCGTAGTAGCGAAGAAGCGGCCTTTGGAGACGGCTCCACGCCAGTGACCGGCACGGCCGACGCGCTGGAGAGCGACGGCGATGGAGCGCGGCGAGTTGATCTGGCAGACGAGGTCGACGGTGCCGACGTCGATGCCCAGCTCAAGCGAGGCGGTCGCGACCAGCAGGCGAATCTCGCCGTTCTTCAGCTTACGTTCGGCATTGAGGCGCAGCTTGCGAGCGAGACTCCCATGATGCGCGGCGACCTGGTCTTCCCCGAGGCGCTCGCCAAGGTGCAGCGCGACGCGTTCTGCCAGCGTTCGCGTGTTGACGAAGACCAGCGTCGAGCGATGCTGTAGCGCGAGCTCGGCCAGGCGATCGTAGATCTCGCCCCACATTTCGTTGGTGGCGATAGGGCCGAGTTCGGAGCGCGGGACTTCGACGGCGAGATCCAGTTGGCGGCGATGGCCTATGTTGACGATGGAGGGGGTAGGACGCTCGGATCCAGTGAGGAAGTGCGCGACGTCTTCCAGCGGCTTCTGCGTTGCCGACAGGCCGATGCGCATAGGGCGATTCGCCAGCAGGTCGAGCCGTTCGAGCGAAAGTGTGAGGTGCGCACCACGCTTGTCGTCGGCGACAGCGTGAATTTCATCGACGATGACGGTCTTGACGTGGCTGAGTATCGCGCGGCTGCTGTTGGCGGTCAGCAGGATGTAGAGCGACTCTGGCGTAGTGACCAGAATGTGCGGCGGACGCTTGAGCATTTCGCGCCGCTCTTTCATCAGCGTGTCGCCGGTGCGGACGGCGGTGCGAATCTCAGGCATGAGGAAGCCGCGCTCGCCGGCCAAGGCGAGGATTTCGCCAAGCGGGCCTTCAAGATTCTTCTGGATGTCGTTGCCCAGCGCCTTCAGCGGCGAGACGTAGAGAACTTCGGTGCAATCGCGAAGCTCGCCGTCGAGCGCTTTGCGGACGAGGCGGTCAATGCAGATCAGAAATGCCGCCAGCGTCTTGCCTGATCCTGTTGGCGCGGAAATCAGCGTGGTACGACCGGCGAGGATGTGCGGCCAGCCCTGCTCCTGCGGCTCGGTGGGCGTGCCGAAGCGCGAGATGAACCACTCGGCGACGAGCGGATGAGCCCAGGAGAGTGAGGCGGGGATGGAACTGGGAGGCATCTTGGTATTATACCAGATTTTCGCTAATTCTTCGCCGTAAAAAGGCGTTCACCACAGAGGCACCGAGACACAGAGAACCGCGACGCGCAAAAGCATTCAGACATAAATGCAACTTTTGCTTCTGAAAGCCGAGATTACAGCAGCCAACGGCGCGAAAAAACTTGGTCTTCGTTTTCTCTGTGTCTCTGTGTCTCTGTGCT
>JASHXK010000300.1 GCA_030043575.1 Terriglobales bacterium | reverse complement strand
TGGTCCATCGAGAGCAGGTGGTCTTTCCACTGCTGATCGATGACGCTCAGCATGATGATGCGCTCGTGATGCCGCATCGCCTCGGGGCCAATCAGCGCCTCTTTGGCCTCGTAACGCTCTTTCAGCTTGTCGAAGATCGCATCGCCGAGTTCCTGGCGGTTCAGCGTCTCGGGATCGACTCCTTCCGCCGTGATGTCCACGCCGAAGCGGGTGAAGATTTGGTTCTTCAGGCTCTTGACGTCCCAATCTTCTGGGCGTGTGTCCTTGCCGGCGTATTGATCGAGCAACTGGCCGAGGATGTCGCGCACGTAGTCTTCAAGAATCAGTTCCTTCTGGTCGAGCCCTTCGAGCAGCTGACGGCGCAGCGCGTAGACTGCCTGGCGCTGCTTGTTCATCACGTCGTCGTATTCGAGGAGGTGTTTGCGGGCTTCAAAGTTCTGCGCCTCGATCGCTTTCTGGTTGGCCTCGATGCGCCGCGTAATCATCTTCGACTCAATCGGCACGCCTTCTTCCATGCCCAGCCGCTGCAGCAGGTTTGACACCCACTCCTTGGCGAAGATGCGCATCAGATCGTCTTCCAGCGAGAGGTAGAAGCGGGATGCGCCGGGGTCGCCCTGACGGCCGGCGCGGCCGCGCAGCTGATTGTCGATGCGTCGCGCTTCGTGGCGTTCGGTGCCGAGGATGAACAGCCCACCCAGCCCGATTACCTCATCGTGCTCGGCGTCGGTGTTCTGCTTGTGCTTCTGATAAATCTCGTTCCACTTGGCCGTGTCGACTTTGTACTCGACGCCGCCGTAATAGAAATACGAGACATCGGGATCGTCAGGTTTAACGGAAACTTCGCCCGCAACCGCTTTCAGCGCCTGCGCAATTCCTTTCTTCAGGCACTCCTGCTTGGCCATGAACTCGGGATTGCCGCCCAGCAGAATGTCGGTGCCACGACCGGCCATGTTGGTCGCAATCGTGATCGCACCCTTACGCCCGGCCTGCGCGACGATCTCGGCTTCCTTCTCGTGATACTTCGCGTTCAGGACCACGTGCTTGATGCCCTTCTTCTTCAGCAGGTCGGAGAGCCGCTCTGACTTTTCCACCGACACGGTTCCGACCAGCACCGGCTGACCGCTCTCGGCAAACTTGGATATCTCGTCGGCGGCTGCGAAGTATTTCTCTTTCTCGGTGCGGTAGACGATGTCGGGATTCTCGACGCGCAGCAATCGCTTGTTCGTCGGGATGACCACGACTTCCAGCTTGTAGACCTTGTCGAACTCGGGCGCTTCGGTCTCGGCTGTACCGGTCATGCCGGCCAGCTTCTTGTACATGCGGAAATAGTTCTGGAAGGTAACAGTGGCCAGCGTCTGGTTCTCGCGCTCGATCTTGACGTTCTCTTTGGCTTCGACCGCCTGGTGCAATCCATCGGACCAGCGGCGGCCCGGCATCAGGCGTCCGGTGAACTCGTCGACGATGATGACCTCGCCGTCCTTGACAACATATTCGACATCGCGACGGTAGAGCGCGTGCGCTTTGACGGCGGTCTCGACGTGGTGCTTCAGGTCCCAGTTTTCGGGGTCGGCGATGTTACCGATGCCCAGCAGCTTCTCGACCTTCTCCCAACCAGTGTCAGTGACGGTAATGGTGCGATGCTTCTCGTCGACCACGAAGTCACCGGTCAGGACTTTGTCCTCGCCCAGGCCGCGATCGATCTCTTCGCCCAGCTCCAGCGAGGGGTTAATGCGATTGACCTTGTAGTACTTGTCGGTGGACTCTTCGCTGGCGCCGCTGATAATGAGCGGGGTGCGGGCCTCGTCGATCAGGATGGAATCGACCTCGTCGACAATGCCAAAATTATGACCACGCTGCACGCAATCCTTCAAGTCAAACTTCATGTTATCGCGCAGGTAGTCGAATCCGAATTCGTTGTTGGTACCGTAGGTGACGTCGGAGCCGTAAGCCTCGCGGCGCTGCTGGTCGTCGAGGTCGTGGACAATAACGCCGACGGTCAGACCAAGGAAGGTGTAGAGCTTGCCCATCCACTCCGAGTCGCGCTTGGCGAGGTAGTCGTTGACGGTGACGACATGCACGCCGCGGCCAGAGAGCGCGTTGAGATAGACCGGCAGCGTCGCGACCAGCGTCTTACCTTCGCCGGTCTTCATTTCTGAGATTTTGCCCTGGTGCAGAACGATGCCGCCAATGAGCTGCACGTCGAAGTGCCGCATATTCAGGACGCGCCAGCCGGCTTCGCGGACGACGGCGAAGGCTTCGGGCAGAATCTCATCGAGGACGGCCTTCATGGCCGCGTCTTTCTCGTCGGCGTCTTCGATGGAATCGACGCGCTCGCGAATGCGCTGACGAAACTCCTCGGTCTTGGCGCGCAGCTGCTCGTCGGTGAGCTGCTTCGTCGCCGGCTCAAGCGAGTTGATGTCGTCGACGAGCGGCGCAATGCGCTTCAGTTCGCGTTCGTTACTGGTGCCAAAAACAGCGGCGACTACTTTGTTGAACAATGCTGTTTCCTTGATAAGGGTTCGCTGAACTGCGCTTCGGCAAGCGGATTGCGCCGCGTCCGAGAGGCAGTCTGTCCCATGAAAAGGCTACCACATTGGATGAGGCGGGGGGTGCGCGGTCGCAGGGATGGAGAAGGTGTGGCGCTCTTAGGAAAGTCGAAAGAAGCGCTGGAAATTGGTTGTCGTCTGCTGACCGACCTCCTCCCTCGACAATCCGCGCAGCTCGCCGATCTGCTGCGCCACCTCGATGACGAAGGCCGGCTCGTTGCGCTTGCCGCGATGCGGAATGGGCGCGAGGTACGGTGAATCGGTCTCGATGAAGATGCGGTCGGGCGGCGCCATCGCCGCAGCGTCGCGAATGTTCTGCGCCTTGGGATAGGTGATATTGCCGGCGAACGAGATGGTGAATCCCAGATCGAGCGCGGCACGCGCGTGATCGACTGTGCCGGTGAAGCAGTGCAGAACGCCGCCCAGGCCGCTGCCAGCCCAGTGCTCGCGCAGCAGACGAAACAGATCTTCCCAGGCGTTCTCGCTGTTGTCCGACGGGCGGTTGTGAATGATGATCGGCAGCTTGGCCGCTCGTGCCATCTCCATCTGCTGAATGAAGACATGCTGCTGCACATCGCGTGGTGAGTGATCGTAGAAGTAGTCGAGGCCAATCTCGCCCCAGGCGATCACCTTGGGATCTTTGGCAAGACGCTCGAGTTCGTCGAAATCTGCCTGCGTGGCAAGCGCAGCTTCATGCGGATGAATGCCGACCGTCGCGTAAACCGATTCGTGTTGCTGCGCGAGCTTGATGGCGCAATCCAGCGTGCCGGTCCCCGGACCATCGCCGTTACCGATGGCAAGCAGCGTGGTGACGCCGGCGTCTTTCGCGCGCGCGAAGACGTCTGGGCGATCGGAGTCGAAGCGCTTGTTCTCGAGATGGCAGTGGGAATCAGTGAACATAGTGGCCAGTGGCTAGTGATCAGTGGCTA
>JASHXK010000299.1 GCA_030043575.1 Terriglobales bacterium | reverse complement strand
GTAACTTACCTTTCGAGGTAAATCCTGCCTGCGTCCGGCCGTCACCTAAGTGCCGAGACAATCTGCTACTGCTTGGTAGTCCCTTGGAGGTACACTAAGGTCGCTCCTACGGTCCCGAATTCAGTTCGGGGCCGGACTTGCGGAGTGCGATTGCGCCGCGAATTCTTTCTCTCACGGCAAACCCGGTTTCGAGGCTGGCCCCTCGAATACCGAACTTCACCCATCGAGAGACTTGCATGGACCGCAAACCGGCGCGTCTCATCGTCGCTGACGATCACCGGCTTCTGGCAGATGCGTGCAAGAGCCTGCTGCAACCCGAGTTTGAGGTGGTCGAGGTAGTCACCGACGGCCGCAGCCTGGTCAAAGCGGCGCTCGCGCTCAAGCCGGATCTCATCATCCTCGATATCGCCATGCCGCGCTTGAACGGCCTGGATGCGGGCGAGCAGATCAAACAGAGACTGCCGGCCACGAAACTGCTTTTCCTTACCATGAACTCAGCCGCCGATGTGGCGGCGGAAGCCTTCCGCCGCGGCGCCGCAGGCTACGTCCTGAAGCAATCCGCAGCGGAAGAACTGCTGATTGCGATTCGCAAGGTCGTGCAAGGCGAATCCTACCTATCGCCCTTGATTGCCCGCGAGACCGTGACCTTCCTGCTCAATCAAGGTAAGCCGCGCAGCGACGAGCGGCGCATCACCAAACGGCAGACCGAGATCCTGCAGCTGCTCGCCGAAGGCATGTCGATGAAAGAGGTCGCCGACGTCCTGGACCTGAAGCCCGGCACGGTAGCCTTTCACAAGTATCGAATGATGGAAACCTTGGGCGTCAGAACCAACGCAGAGCTGCTCGAGTACGCCATCAAGCGCCAGATGACCTCCGCTTAGCCCAACAATCTTTTTGATCCCGGAAGATAGTAGTTTTGCCAGTAGGCAGCCTCAGTCGATGTTGGTAACGTCGGGATCAGCAGTCCACCTGTGCCGGCGTGTGCGCGCAGGCGGAGATCGATCTCGTGCGCTCGATACGGCTCTTACTGGCTGACGACAATCCGGAGCTTTTGGAAACATTGGTTGACTTGCTGCAGCCCGCGTACGCCGTCGTCGCCGCTTTGCCCGATGGCGCGTCTGTCCTGCAGCAGGCTCCCGCGCTGAATCCGGACCTGATCATTCTGGACATCTCGCTGGGAGATATGGCCGGCTTCGAGGTAGCCCGCCGCCTCAAGAAATCTGGAATTACGGCCAAGGTCATCTTTCTTACGGTGCACGAGAACATCGATTTCGTTCGCGCCGGGTTCGACGTCGGCGCGGCAGGCTATGTTTTCAAGTCGCGGATCAGTTCCGATCTCATCGATGCCATCGACACCATTTGCGCCGGCGGCCGCTTCAGTTCTGCTGAACTGGCGGCATCGGGCAATACATCGGCATAGTGCGATCGTTCACGCCGGCTCGCAGCTTTTCCGAATCAAACTAGAACGTGTCCGATGAATCGCTATTTTTTCCCGGGTGAAGTGGAGTACCGTGCAAGGAGCCGCCGATGTCTAGAGTTCATGTTCACATTGCATTATCACTTGTAATGCTGGTCGGGCTTTGCCCGGCCGCGCGGGCGCAGAAGATCAACGTCACTTACGACAAGCAACTCAACTTCGCGCAATTCAAAACCTTCGCCTGGGCGCCGCACGGCGCCATCGCGCACCCCATGCTGGCCGCTAATACGGTGGGCGCCATCGAGCAGGAGCTCAAGGCGCGTGGCCTGCAGAAGGTAACCATCAACGATAATCCCGGCCTTATCATCCAGGTCTACGGCTCCATCGATCAGGATTCCACTCTGTATTCCAACGATCCGCTGTACAACGCGACGGGCGGCATTCCGCCCTTCGATCCCAGTTTTTCCGGATCGCTCCTTACCGGTATGTACGGCAACACCACAGTGACGATTCACAAAGGACAGTTGGTCGTGGACCTGATCGACGCAGCCAATAAGAAGCTGGTCTGGCGCGGCATGTCCCAGCAAAACCTGGCAGCGAACAATCCCAACAAGCTGATCAGCCAGGTCAATAACGCGATTTCAAAGATGTTCAAGCAGTATCCGGTAAAAGCTGAAAGCTAAGAAGCAAGGCTGGGGCCTGGCAGGTTGTGAAAGACTCGGCTTTGAAGGGACGTAGCTTTAGCTGCGCCGCCCAACTCCTTTATTTTTGTCATCCCGAGGAAGACCGGCGAGGGATCTACTTTTGACTTCTTAGCAGCCCCTGGACTAGTTCTGTATCGGCTGCCCCGTGTCAACGATCTGCGCTTTGCGCACTTGGCCCTTGCTGTCACGGATGAACATGTAGCCATTACTCACGCGACAACGTATCTGCTGTCCTGAATTCATTTCCACCTCAGGCCCAGGCCGCGCTATCTCATAATTCATTCTTCCCACACGAACAAAGTACAAAATGTCCTTGGGGGCGCTGGACGAGGTGTGGGAATAGGTTTCGTTAGTCCACATCGTCACGTCGCACGTTTTGTATGACTGGGCAAAACCGGATGCAGCGGTCAGCAACACAAACCAGACGCAGATGCGTTTCATAGCCGTAAAATCCTCCGCCAGTGGAACTTCGCAACCCTCAATTCTTGCTTGGCGACCCTGCTGCCGCCACAATCTTAGCCTCATGACCCTGCGTTAGGGTGCCGAATAATTCTTGGGAGTCTCTGAATAGTCACCACCGCTTTTTCCCATCGGGACGCGGCCTGGGTGGAGTGGTTCCAGGCCGGTTAGTGTGCCTTAGTGGGGTTTGTGAATACTTAGTAGCGATAGGAGGATGTTTCGCCACTCGCTGGGAGGACAGTCTCTGGCAGCAACATCGCTTTGCTAAGGCGTAATTTCAAAGACGACGCCGCAACCCA
>JASHXK010000298.1 GCA_030043575.1 Terriglobales bacterium | reverse complement strand
GGCCAGTCGTGAGCCGGCGCGCGGCCCCGATCAGCAGGAGGCCGCGGCCCGCGCCGACGTCCAACACCGTCTCGGCTCCTGTCCATTCGACTTTGGCGAGCATCCGGTCGCGATGCCGGAACTTGCCCACTTTCGCGTACACCAGCATAAGAATCGCGGGGACGATCATCCACGCTGCCGAATAGAACAGGCTTGGGTTCAGGATGAATGTGACGTGCGCGATCGTAGGTCTGGGAAACGCCAGCGCGATAACGATGCAGGCCACGCCCGCGATCAGCAGATTGCGGATCACGTGCGGCGCATCGATTCCGTAGTCCGGTTCTTTTGCCATCCGGCGCCTCCGCGCGAGCTGCTTGTGAGGGTTAGAAGGAATCCTTCGAGCGAAATCCTACCACGCAGGCCGCAGAGCAACGTTTCGCCAGATCATGCGTCCATTCAACTGGAACTACCTCGCCGCCGCACGATCCCCAGGTGCGCTCGACGGCCCCTCGCCTCTAATATGTTTAGGCGTACCTTGAGGAACCCCACTGCGCATGATTGGCTCTAGTTCGTCCCGCCTCGCCGCCATGGTTGGATCGTTGCTTCTGCTTTGCAGCTCTTATCTGTCGGCCAGCACCGGCCGCAATCGTGAGATCAGCAACATTCACTTCGAAAATGTCACGCAAACGACCGTGGATGTCGTATGGGACACGGTGCATCCCAGCACCTCGCAGGTCGCGATTTCCTACAGCACCGACTACGAGCCCGACCGCCTGGCGCCCGAATCCGCCGATCCCAGGCTGGTGACCAATCATCGCGTCACCGTCGATCACCTGGTTCCCAACTTCACCTATTACATCTACGTCGTTTCCGTCGACGCCAAGGGTGAGATGTCGACCGCGCCTGGACCGCAGACGCAGGACGGCAAGAACCCATCCCTCCCCGTGAAAACCGTACCGCCGGCGCAGGCCGGGCCGCCCAGCTTCAGGATTTACACCTTCGGCCCTAACGAAGTCTTTCCCGGCTATGACATGTACTTCCGCGTACAGCCGATCATCCTTGCCGGGCCGGTGGGAACCAATCTCTACATCCACAACGAGAACGGCTACAACAACAGCAGCGATGGAGTAGTGAAATATCTCGGCGGAGACAGCAAGGGCAATCCGCAGACCATCAGCGTGCATTTCGCCTGCAACTGGGGCAGCGACTCCGCCCAGGACAGCGAAGAACAAGATCTCGATCGACAGACCAACATGGGCTATTGCCGCCACGGCAACGCCAATGTGAACGACTTCAACATCCGCTTGCGCACTTCGCGTGAAACTGTTCCCGGTCCGTACCAGGTCGCCTTCACGCTTGAGACCAACGGCGTGAAGCAGACCGCGAAGTACGAATTCACCGTGCAACCTGCTCCGACCGCGCCACCCAAGCCGCAACTGGCGCAGAAGTCCATCCCCGGCCTCAAGACCTGGGAGACGCAGATGTTCGATCTGGGCAAGAAATGGTGTATCTATCGCGATCAGCAGAATGCCGCGGGCAACTTCGTAGACGCCTGGGGCTGGACCGGCGATGCCTGGTTCTATGATGGCGGCCGCGTCTACCAGAGCATCGATACCTACACTGCCGCGGCCGGCCATCCCATGCACGCGGCGTGGCAGCACTGCGCGCTGAACATCCTCGATCCTTATGCGAATTACCTTGTGGCCAACAAAGGCAACATGGCGGGGTATTCGATCTTCACCTACGGCATGGCGATGAACTACTGGCGCACCAAAGCCGAAGTGATGAAGCGCGGCGTTATTGCCGTAGCGACGCAGGGGCCGCAGCGCGTTTCGTGCGGCAGTGTGGACATCGGCGGCATTCGCGAAAATGCCTATCGCAGCAACGCCTGGATGACGAACGAGATGCTGGGCGCTCCGCGTTGGCCGCTGCTCCAGCGCAATATCGACAAGCTGATGGGCAACCTGAACATGGCTGCGCGCGGGAACACCGAGTCGGTGCATCCCTTTATGATCGGCCTCGGCATGGATGCGCTGATTCACTGGTACGAGCTGAATCTTGCCGAGGGTCATCCCGACTATCGTGTGTTGCCGGTCATCAAGGAAGCGCTCGACGGGCTGTGGCACAACAGCTGGCTGCCCAAGCAGAACATGTTCCGCTACGCGCCGTTTCGGCTGCCCTACAACGACAGCACGGAATACACCACGCTCAACAATCTGGTGTCCGAGGCGTACGCGTGGTACTGGATGATGACCGGCGATACCACCGAGCGCGATCGCGGTGACCTGCTCTTCGCTCACGCCTTCGATGATCCCGACGGTTACAGCTGGAGCGGCAAGCAGTTCAGCCAGGAGTTCGAGTTCAGCTTCGATTTCGTGCGCTATCGGCAGGGGCAGACCACGTCCAGCGTGATCGAGGCGAATAATCCGTACACTGGCCCGTATGCCGACACCGTGCCCCCGATCAGCGAAAAAGTAAATTGCGACCCGAATTATTTTCCGAACTGCAAGGCAGGAACGATCGGCAGCACGACCGCGACCATCTTCTGGAATACCTATAAGCCGGCGACCACGCAGCTCATCTACGGCAAGAGCGACAGCTACGGCGAGGTGTCACCGTGGGACAAAGCGCTGGTCTACGACCACGTGGTCAAGCTGACCGGATTGCAGCCGGGAACGACCTATCACTTCCGCACGAAGTCGATTGATCGCGCCGGGAATGTGGGCTCGATGAAGGACCTGACGTTTACGACGTTGCCAGCGGAAAACGCTGTACCGGCGAAGCCGTAGCCTAGCGAACGCTGGCATAATCCCGCCATCTGCCATTAGAGACAGAACTGTCATTTTCCTGACTTCTGTCACGATTATGACATCTGTCACCTCGTCGAAGCACTGTCACTTCAGCCGTCAGACTGCACCGAGCGATTCGCCCTCGTGCGGATCCGGGCTTCAGCCGCCGGCACATGCCGTCTGCACGGAAGTTGGTTCGATCCCGCCCTACTCCAGCACGCTTCTCCTCCTTAGCTGGGGAGCCCAACAACCTCAGTGGTCGACAGCGTGACTACAAGTGACGCACGGATAAAGGGGCGACAACTCGAAGACTGTTCCGCCACC
>JASHXK010000297.1 GCA_030043575.1 Terriglobales bacterium | reverse complement strand
GGGCTTGGAGCAGCTTTCGTCACTATGCCACGGGAGTGGAGGGAGTGGTGGAGATCGAGTCCGAGTGGACGGGGAGGAAGCGGGATCGTGGGGGAATTACGCTGCGCGAGGTGATGGAGGGATTGCGGGGTTGAAGCTGGTTCACGAAAACTACCCCACCCGAGCAAAACGGCTCGGGTGAGGCACCCGTGTGTGTTCCCCTAATGTGCCAACCCAATTGCGGAAATGTGGTTACCTTCGTTCCTGAAAATTGGCTTGAGATCTTGGCCTGACCCGGCGTTGAGCGATAGGCTGGTAGGTTGGACTTAGTGTCCACACGCCGGACGTGGCTTGCCGCCCATCCTCCCGCCAAGATCGGGCGGGAGAGATTGGCACACGCTAGAACGGCCGGCGGATCAGTTCTTTGAGAGATAAATGGCTTCGAAGGCCCGGCGGCGGGCTTCTGAGAGTGTCGCAACCGGTGTCGCCGCTCCGCGGCTCCGCTCAATTTTCACACCCCTCTACCCGGCGCTTACGCGGCCGGGCTAACTTCATTCCGCCGCTGTGCGGCTGGTTGTGCCGAGAGGTCGATTCATTCGGGCTATGCATGGCCCGCAAAGTATTGGAAACAGGATGTTTACGGTGCTAAATAAACCTTTTGATTTGAATACTTTGCGTGGGCACAGGCATCCTATAGAAAACACAAGGGTTAATGTGCATGTTAAGTGCCATGTTTTGAATACTTTAGTATAAAGGCTTTGTTTTCAAGACCCGAAATTTTTTTCTAGGGCCTTCACGCCTCCGGCTCCAGCTCTGTCAGAAGCGGCTCTGCGCTGCGGCCTTCGTGCACTTTCGCGGTCGTGACCAGCGCGACTCCCATCACGATGATCACCATTCCGGCGAAGACGAAGCCGTCCAGCCGCTCGCTGAGGATCAGCCATCCTAGAAACACCGCGACCAGCGGGTTGACGTAGGCGTAGGTTGCGACCTTCGGGGTCGGCACGTGCTTCAACAGCCAGATATAGGCCGAGTAGCCCACCCACGATCCGAAGACGACGAGGTAGAGCACGGCCAACATGCCGCGGCGGGTGATGACGATGTGCCGCACCTCGCCGCTGACGATGGCGACGATGGCGTTGCCGGCGGCGGCGAACAGCATCTGCCAGGCGGTGCCGGTGAAGGGATCGACCGGCATTTTCCATTTGCTCGACAGCACCGAGCCTACCGACCAGCTGAACGACGAGAAGAGGATGACGCAGGCGGCGGCCAACGGCATGATGCCGAGCGCGGAACGGTGCTCGAACTTCGTCCAGAACAACAGCGCGACGCCGACGATGCCCAGGCCCACGCCGGCCAGGCCGCGGTGCGAGAGCCGGTCGCCGCGAAAGACGAAGGTCTCGAGCACGAGAAACCAGATGGGCGTGACCGCGATGATCAGCGCGGCGAAGCCGGTGGGCACAAACTGCTCGGCCCAGGCGAGGCCGAAGTTGCCGCCCACCAGCAGCAGGCAGCCGATGGTCGCGAGCCGCGCTGCTTGCGGCAGCGTGACGCGCACGCGCCGGCCCATGAGTGCAAGCGCAGCCAGCATCAGCGATCCGGCAACGGCGAAACGGATGGTACACATCACCGCGGGGGGAAGCCGCTCCTGGTCGGCGATGCCGATGGCCAGGTACGTCGAGCCCCAGAAGACGTACACCAGCGCAAACGCAAAGATGACCTTGAGGCGGTGATGGCGGTCGAGGGACATGAAAGGCGTTGTGGGTTGTCAGTTGTTGGATTTGATGTCTTGACTATAAACGAGGATTGATTACGAACAGGACAGGCGATCGGGACACGGAATCGCACAGCTCGTCACCGACAACTGACAACCGACAACGGGTTTCTAGCCACTGGCCACTGTCTTGTGCTGCACCCTCCGCAGACGGTGTCCGGTCAGCAGAACGTAGTGAACGCCGGAGACGGTAGTGAAGGTGAAGGTCGCGTAGAGCAGGAGCTTTACCAGTATCGGCAGCCAGCGCGTCTCCACCACCTGCGAGAGGACCACGAAGAAGACGGTCGCGATCTGGCAGGCCGTGTTCAGCTTGCCGAAGATGCTGGGACGGAAGTCGCGGAAGCCGACCGTTGCGTACAGCACCACTGCCGTTGCCACGATGCACAGATCGCGACTGAAAACCAGCACCGTGTAGCGCCAGGGAATCTTCTTGACGAACGACAACACCAGAAACAGCGAGCTGAGCAACAGCTTGTCGGCGATGGGATCGAGGTATTGGCCCAACAGAGTCTGCTGATGCAGGGTGCGGGCCAGCAGGCCGTCGAGCGCATCACTGACCGCCGCGGCCAGCAGCAGCGCAAGCGCCCAATCCCAGTGCGCGTCGAAGACCGAGATGATGACGAAAGGAATGAAGATGAGCCGCAGCAGCGTGATCTGGTTGGGCGCCGTCCAGAAGCGGTTTGGCAACCGCGGACTCACGACGGCTGTCGTTTCGTTCTCGTGAGTAGCTGCCGGCTCCGAGCCGGCCACCCTCTTGGAGTCCACGGTACTGCTCGCGCTATGGATTTCGTGTCGCAATCAGAAACTTCCTATTCCGATTGTGCCGGGTTTGGCCGTGGCTGGCAATGCCAGATAAGCGGCATCGCCGCCCAGTGACTAACCTCTGGTATGCTGTGCGCAACCGTTCCTGCATTTCGACCGCTCGGCGCGAAGCGACAGGAGGCGCAATGCTATTCCGCACCGCAAAGTCTGCAACCGTGGCCGCATTGATCGCTGCCATCGTCTTCAGCTTGGTTCACGCGCGCGCTCGCGTCCTTGCCGCGCCGCTGCCGCAGGACTTCGGACAGGCTGCGCGCATCGCCGGTGACTGGTGCGCGCAGGGCGACAAGAACAAGCGCTGCTCCATCAGCAACAACGGTGCCTTTCTCACGTTTACCAACGAGCAGGGAAGCACCTCGAGCGGCCACTTCACCAACATGCAGCAGACCGAGTTCAGCGCCGATCAGTGGCAGTTCGTGCGCGGCACGCTCAGCCCCGACGGCCTGCGCATCGATTGGACCAACGGCACTTATTGGATGCGGTGCGGCTCCAGCGGTGGCGGGGGCGGACGCCGTCCCAATCTCGACGGCACCTGGTACCGCGACGGCAATCGTTCGCTGCGCTGCAGCATCCGCCAGAAGAAAGGCAATCTCACGCTGAAGAACGAAGTCGGCCAAACGGCTACGGGATCGTTTGCCGATTCACGCCGCATCACGACCTCCTGGTCCGGCCAGCGCATTGACGGCACCATCAGCTCCGACGGCAACCGCATCGACTGGGACAACGGAACCACATGGACTCGGTAAACAACATCTGGGTCGCCTTGCTGCGCGGCATCAACGTCGGCGGCAAACACATGCTGCCGATGAAGCAACTGGTCGAGATGTTCACCGATGCC
>JASHXK010000296.1 GCA_030043575.1 Terriglobales bacterium | reverse complement strand
CCTGAAGACCGTCCCTTTCAAAACATGGCTTAATCAGAGTTTCCCAAACTCCATGATTCCCTTTCCCAATGGCCGTCAGCGTTGATGACAACTCCCGGCCCCTCTGGTCGCATCAGAGAACTGGCGGGCACACTGTTGCTCAATCGAATCTTGATTCAAGACAGTCCGCCCAGTGGCATCGGCTGTTCTACCAGGCCGCGTCCATTCGAGTTCTTCCGCAAGCCTGGCGCCAGCTTCGGGAAACGCCGCCAAAAGATCGCAGGCGGCGAGCAGTCTGCAACAAGTCAGCGAATTCCGAGTAACGTCCGGTAACGAGTCGGGCGCAAGAAGGTGCAAGTGGGTCCACTAGTCGATCGAACCGAGTTCCGCGCGATTTTGAAGGAAGTGGTCAAGTGTGTACGCCAGAACTTGGATGCTCCCGGGCTGAAGCCGCTAGCTCCCGACCAGTTGCTGTTGTGGTTCCGGAATATCACGCTGGAAGACCTGCAGACGGTCGCGCGCGAACTCGATGGCGAACGCTGAACGGCGAATGAAAGATTACGCCCAAACTTCGATTGGCAAGCCGGTCGAGGAGGCAACCGCAACTGGCAGGACTACCGTTGAAAACGCAGTGATGATGAAGGGCTCAGCAGTTCGCGATGCTCGATCGTTCAAGCCGGGACAGTTAGTTCCGATCTCCGGCTTATACACCGTTGTTCACCAAAACCACCGGGCAGAACATCAAGTGCTGGCCATTCGCGGCGACGAATTCCCGGCTTGCCGAATTTGCAAAGGCGAGGTGCGATTCCACCCGATGCAGGTGGTTCCCTACATCACCCATGACTTTGATCTGGCGGGACCTCGTCTGCCGGCTCGCAAAAGGCATGCCAAGGCTGCGAACGGCGCGGCGTGACGCGCGATTGCTGGCCTCACTCCCGCGTTAGCTGTACCAATTCCATGGTGCGTTTGAGCTGGCCACAAGCGGCGTAAATGTCGCGTCCGCGCGGACGCCGGATGAACGCCGGGAGTCCGGCGCGCGTGAGGATGTTCTGAAATGCCAGCACGCGCTTTTCCGATGGCATGGAGAACGGGATCTCCGGCCCAGGATTCAGTGCGATGAGATTGACCTTGGCGCGCAGCCCGCGCAGCAAATCGACAACTTGACGAGCATGCTGGACGTCGTCGTTGAGTCCGCCGAGAAGGACGTATTCGAAGGTTAACTTTTCGCGATCGCGCAGGGGAAATTCGCGCAAAGCAGATATCAGCTTCTCGATTGTCCACTTTTTCGTGACCGGCATGATCTGCGTCCGCAGCTTCTCGCTGGGAGCATTGAGCGAGACAGCCAGCTTGGGACGAATTGGCTCGACGCCGAAGTCGGCGATGCGCGGCAGAATGCCTGAGGTCGAAACTGTCATGCGTGACTGGGGAATGCCGACACCTTCCACAAGCAATCGCACCGCTTGCATAAAGTTGTCGTAGTTGAGGAAGGGTTCGCCTTGGCCCATGAATACGAGATTCAGGCGACTCCGTTCGACATCGACCTGCTGATCTTCCAGCACAGCCAGCACCTGGCCAACGATTTCGCCGGCCGTGAGATTGCGCTTCAGCCCAAGAAGCGCGGTCATGCAGAAGGCACAATCGACAGCGCAGCCGACCTGGCTGGAGATGCAGATGGTGGCACGATGCCAATCCTTTTTGTCAGCCAGCTCTTCATCGCCGCTGGCGGATCCGTCGCCCGCCTCGCCGCCATCGCCCTCCGGCATCCAGACTGTTTCGACGCTTTGGCCATCAGTGAAGCCGAAGAGATACCGCACCGTGCCGTCGACTGACGCGAATCTTTTCTCGATGCGTGGCAAGCCTACCGTCACGCCGGACTCTCTGAGCTCTTGGCGAAGTCCCAGTGACAACGTGGTGAATTGCTCCAGGCTGGACCACCTTTGCCGGTACAAACCGTCAAATAGCTGGCGGGCGCGGTAAGGAGCTCGCCCAAGAGTCTCCACGAGGTCCGTAAGCTCTTGAAGGGAAAGGCCTAAAAGTTCGGTATTTTGCGATTGCGCCATGCATCCAATATGCTATCGAGTTAGATTCCGTCCGCCCGACGTCGCTTCGGGTTATTTCGTCATTACGATTACTTAGCGTGAGATTTTCCTGCGGTCCTTAGACCGCAGCCGCGCCGCAGACGATGAGACGACTGGTCTCACAAACTGAGCGACGACTGTCACATCGCTCGGAGCGCTAATTATGGTGGAAGAGCTGCGCAACATCCAACGCGAGATCCTGCCCAACGGACTGACCATCCTCACCGAGCAGATGGATCATATTCGATCGGTGTCGATGGGCATCTGGATCAAGTCCGGTTCGCGGCATGAGGATCCGATGGTCAACGGCATCTCGCATTTTGTCGAGCACATGGTGTTCAAAGGCACCAGCAACCGCTCGGCCGAAGACATCGCGCGCCAAGTGGATTCCATCGGCGGCAACATGGACGCCTTCACCGGCAAGGAAACCATCTGCTTCAACGTTAAAGTTCTGGATGAACATTTGCCCGTAGCCGTCGACATCCTAAGTGACATGGTCTTGCACCCGATATTTGACGGCAAAGAGATCACCCGCGAGCGTGGCGTGATTCTGGAAGAGATTAAGATGGACGAGGACAATCCCGACTACCTCGTGCACGAGATCTTCACCCAGAACTTCTTCAAAGGTCATCCGCTGGGCAAGCCGATCCTGGGCACGAAAGACACGGTCCGGCGCTTCGATCAGGACGCCATCCTGGCGTATTACGGTGGCAAGTTCCGGCCGGGCAACATGATCATTTCAGCGGCGGGCAATCTCAATCACCACGAGTTGGTGGAGTTGCTGCGGGAGCGCTTCGCCAGCCTTCCGAAAGGCGCCAACGGCTGGAATGACACCCCGCCGAAGATCAACTCGCGCATCATTCTGCGCAATAAGAAAGCGCTGGAGCAGGTGCAGATTTGCGTGGGGGTGCCGTCCTATCCCATCAGCCACGACCGCCGCTATGTAACTTACATCC